>CAZASA010000038.1:0-19442 GCA_964487685.1 uncultured Planctomycetales bacterium | reverse complement strand
GATTTAGGAACATCAAATTCAGCAGCAGCAGCTATGGAAGGCGGACGTCCGGTGATCGTCCCCTCAGCCGAAGGGGCAGGCGTTTCATCGGGGAAAGCTTTCCCTTCATTCGTGGCATTTACCAAGGATGGGCAATTGCTGGTGGGCGAACCTGCCCGCCGCCAAGCGCCGATCAACTCGGAGGGCACCATCTATGCCTCCAAGCGCAAAATGGGGACAGATTTTAAATTCAAGGTATTCGGCAAAGAATATACCCCTCAACAAGTCGGGTCATTTATCCTGCAAAAGATCAAATCCGACGCCGAGAAATTCTTAGGCGAGACAGTTGACGGCGCTGTCATCACCGTGCCTGCGTATTTTAATGATAATCAGCGTCAGGCAACCAGGGATGCCGGTGAGATAGCGGGCCTTAAGGTGCTTCGCATCATCAATGAACCGACAGCCGCATGCTTAGCCTATGGATTAGATAAAGCTGGTAAGGAACAGAAGATCATGGTCTTTGATCTTGGCGGCGGTACGCTCGACGTTACTATTTTGGAAATGGGTTGGGATACAGCGGCCAAGGCCGCGACCTTCGAGGTCTTGTCAACATCCGGCGATACGCAATTAGGCGGGACAGACATGGACAATGCCCTGATCGACTATATCATCACGGAATTCAAGAAAGAATCCGGCATTGACCTGCGCAATGACAAGATGTCATTCCAGCGCCTGCGCGAAGCCGCGGAAAAAGCCAAGGTTGAGCTTTCCAGCACGGTTGCGACCGAGGTCAATTTGCCGTATATCACGGCCGATGCCACAGGCCCTAAGCATTTAACCATGAAAATCGAGCGCGCCAAATTAGAGAGCTTGATTTCTCCTTTGATCGACCGTTGCCGTGGTCCGGTGCGTCAGGCCATTAAAGATGCCTCTGCTAAATTAGGCGAAGAAGTCAAGATTGACAAGGTCGTTCTTGTCGGCGGACCGACCCGTATGCCTATCGTCCAGCAATTCCTGGAAAAGGAAGTGGGTCAGAAGATCGAAGGCGGTATTGATCCCATGGAATGCGTTGCTTTAGGCGCCGCGATCCAAGGGGCCATCATTACCGGGGACGCTAAAGAAGTCTTGTTGCTCGACGTGACGCCACTTTCCTTGGGTATCGAGACCATGGGCGGCGTATTCACTAAATTAATTGATCGTAATACCACCATCCCCACCAAGAAAAGCCAGATCTTTTCAACCGCTGATGATAATCAAGGGGCGGTGACGATCCGGGTCTTGCAAGGTGAGCGCCAGATGGCCAATGATAATACAGAATTAGGCCGTTTTGATCTTGTTGGTATCCCGCCGGCACCGCGCGGCGTGCCGCAGATTGAAGTGACCTTTGATATCGATGCCAACGGCATCGTGCATGTCACGGCTAAGGACAAGGCCACGAATAAGGAACAAAAGATCCAGATCACAGCCAAGTCCAAGCTTTCCGAGGCTGAAATTGATAAAATGGTCAAGGAAGCCGAGAAATTCGCCGATGAGGACAAGAAGCGCCGTGAAGAAGCTGAGCTTCTTAATCAGGCCAACACCCTGCTTTATACGACGGAGAAATCCTTGAAGGATTTTGGCGACAAGGTCTCTGCTACAGAAAAAGAAGCGGTGGAAAAAGAATTAACAGGCCTTCGGGATGCGATCAAGGACAAGAACCACGACAAGATCAAGACTGCCATGGAGAGTTTGTCCAAGGTCAGCCATAAATTAGCCGAGGAGATGTACAAAGCCTCAGCCGCCCAAGGCCAGCCGCAACCCGGCGCACAGCCTGAACAGCCGGGCCAAGGACCAGAACAACAAGCCGGCCCCGAAGAGCCCAAGCAGGACAAAGGTAAAGACGACGTGATCGACGCTGATTTTAAAGCATCAAGTGACAAATAGGGACAAAAAAAGAAAAGCCGCAAAATATTTGCGGCTTCACTAAACTAGATAACACACAGCTCCGGCGAAAGTCGATTAATTAAAATATATCAGGTTTCATCGTTCTTTGCAAGAATTAATAAAATGGCCTTAAACAATAGCTCCGGCTCTATTTTTTAAGGCCTTTAGCGCCCTGGACAGGATTCGAACCTGCTCCTCAGACATCGCCGGAGCTGTATGCTATCCATTACACCACCGGGGCACTAATGATGATATATTAACATATATTGAGCATTAATCAATATATATTTGAATCTTGGCTGTAGTTTAAAAAAGATACGATTCATTAAATTAGAACGCTCAACCAGTCTTGACCCAAGAATGAATGGGGACAGCCCAACGTGAGAAGGGCAGAAGAGAAGCGCACCGTGGAGAATCGGGAATCGGTGCCAGCCAAGAATCAGAATGAACAACTTGGTTCCAAAAATTGCCCGGCATTTGTTTGTCATTTACGTTCTTTGAGCGAATAGGTTAAGCCGGTATTGCTACAGAAACGGGCTATTTTCGCCGTCGTCTACGGTTTACAGTAATTTTTTCCTAAAGTATCCTTAGTATATTTGGGAAAAAATTACTGTAAAACCTTGACGACTTTTGCCGAAAAAGCCCCGAATGTTTCTTCCGCAATACCGTCTTAACCTATACGCTGTGATGGGGCATTTTTGATTTGGGGATTATGCAAGCAACGATTGTTAGTGAGATAGATGGTGTATTAAAGAAAATAGTGTGGTTGAATGAAGGTTCTGGAGGTATATATGTTGGTTATTATGGTAAAACCGGAGAAATACATCATTCTTACCACGTTAATGGCATAATACATGTGAAATCAGGAAAATCATATTTACCAATAGCTAATTCAATACCAATATCTAACATTAAGGGATTTGTTAATATTGTAGTTTTCGGGATAACTTTAGAGAGTGGATATGGTTTTGTAACAGATGATTATAAAGGTTTTGCCAGACAGGATGCAGTAATTTACGTTAATCCAGACATAATAAAACGGAAAAGAATATTAAATGTGCATTTTTATTTAATTCAAGAAAAGAAAGAAAAAGATTTTCTTGATAATATACATAATTCTTTTCCAACTGGACAGAATTTCGAAGTAATTAATGCAAATTTTTTTAAACTTGATCACTTAAAGGGATTCCTTGCTGGATTGGTTTTATGTGGAGCTAGTTGAGATATAAATTTGCATGTTAGGCGGTTATAAAAAAACTGGGACACATTGGGTTATTATTGAAATTTGCGGCGGGTGGCTCGGAATTGATGTTAAGGGGCGGACGGAAACGGTTCTGAGGGATAATAGAGGGAAATCACCAAGAGCTAAGGCTGTGACTTTCTCGGTTCAATTAGGAGCACCTTAACAGCAAGTCCGAGACAGGACCCGCAGGCGGATGTTTTGGATTCCCGCTTTCGCGGGAATGACAAGTAGAAAATAGCGGGAATGACAAGTAGAAAATAGCGGGAATGACATTTGGATTAAACTCCCCCAACCCCTCTTTATACTCTCAATACCGAGTACTCCTGTCGGTCGTAAAAAAGAGGGGGGAATAAGGAAGAATGAAAAAAGATTATTATGAGATATTAGGGATACCGAGGACTTCGGCTTTGGCGGATATTAAGAAGGCTTATCGGTCTATGGCTTTGAAATATCATCCGGACCGGGTGCCGGAGGCTGAGAAGAAGGTGGCGGAAGAGCGGTTTAAGGAAATTTCTGAGGCTTATGGTGTTTTGGCTGACCCCCAGAAAAAGCAGACGTACGATCAATTTGGGCATGAGGGTATTGACCGGAGTTATACCTCGGAAGATATTTACCGTGGGGCGGATTTTTCTAGCGTTTTTGGCGGGGAATCTGATCTTGGCGATATTTTAGGCCGGATGTTCGGTGCCCAGTTTGATACGGGCGGCGGTTCCGGACGCGGGAGTAGAAAATCGCGCGGCCATGATATTCAATATGAAGTCGAGTTGACGCTCGAGGAAGCTTATAAGGGCATCAAAAAAGAGATCAAGTTTCCCCGGCATGAGCATTGTAAAAAATGTGACGGAACAGGGGCCAGAAACGGTACGGCTTTGAAAACATGTACTTCTTGTAATGGCCAAGGCCAGGTGGTCATGGCGAACGGGTTTTTCCGGATGGCCCAGACCTGCCCTAAATGCCACGGGTCAGGCAAGACCATCACTGAAGCCTGTCCGGAATGCGCCGGCCGCGGGGTTACTAGGGTCACGCGTACGGTTGAGATCAAGGTCCCGCCAGGTGTTGATAATGATTCTCAGCTGCGCGTGCGCGGTGAAGGAGAAGTGGGCCCTGGCGGCAATGGCGACTTGTTTTTGTTCATTAAAGTAAAGAACCATCCGGTCTTTGAGCGTCATGACCAGGATTTGAAAATGGATTTGCCGGTTTCTTTTGCCAAGGCGGCCTTAGGGGGCGAAGAGAAGATCAAGACGCTTAAAGAAGAAGTGGTCATGAAGATCCCTGAAGGTACTCAAAGCGGCAAGGTCTTTCGCATGCGCGGTGAAGGGATGCCTGATGTCCATGGCAGCCATGAATTTGGTGACCTGTATGTGCGTGTGATGATCGCAGTACCCACCCATTTAACCAGCCGCCAGCGTGAATTAATGGAAGAATTAAGCAATGAAATGGGGGAAAGTAACGGTAAATCATCGTTTAAAGATAAATTTAAGAAGGCGTTTAAATGACACTGACTTAAAGTCAGTGTCACCCCCGAATGTTTTAATCGGGGGTCCATAGTAGAAAGATTCCCGCTTTCGCGGGAATGACAATAATCGGAGATTTTATGCCAACCTACCAATATGAATGCCAGGCCTGCGGCCATGATTTTGAGGAATTGCAGAGCATGACCGATGCCAAATTGACCAAATGCCCTAAATGCCACAAAAAGAAATTAGTCCGTTTGATCGGAGGCGGCTCAGGGATGATCTTTAAAGGCTCTGGTTTTTACGAAACAGATTATAAAAGGAAATCGCCCTCTTCAAGTGATAAAAAAGAGTCTCCTAAGCCTGCTGCTGCACCTGCGGCCGCTACCCCTTGCGGCGGCTCTTGCGCCTGCCATCCTTAAACATAATCACACAGCTTTTGGCTTTCCTTAATAAGATTTTATGCTATAATTACGGCTTCATGTAATTTATACAGGGATTTAACTTATTGTCTAACAAGCCATTAAGGGAAGAGGTTTTTGTACATGTCAGCGCTTAAGCCATTCAGAGCCGTATTCTATAATAAAGAAAAGGTCGAAGATCTTTCTAATGTCTTCTGCCCGCCTTACGATATTATTTCCGAAGAACAACAAGATAATTATTATAAGCAAAATCCCCATAATTTTATCCGTTTGGAATTAGCCAAAGAAACCCCTAAGGACAATGAGAAGGACAATAAATATACCCGGGCCAGGAAAACCTATGAGGAATGGTTTAAAAAAGGCATTTTAAAGCAGGATGATAAGCCTTGTATTTACTTTTATAAACAAGATTATAAATACCAGGGCCAAAAATATACCCGTACCGGTTTTTTGGGATTGCTCAAGCTCAATGAAGATTCCGGGGTGCGTATTTTACCTCATGAGCATACGCATGACGCGGCCAAGACAGACCGTTTCACTCTCTGGAGCGCTTTAAAAAGTGATCTAAGCCCGATCTTTGTCGGCTACGCGGACAAGGCCGGCAAGGTCGACCGGATCTTTTATAAAGAAATGGCCTCCCAAAAGCCGTTTTTGGAAGCAGTGGACCATGACAAGGTCAAACATACGATCTGGCGGCTTGATAATCCACTGCATATCCAGGAGATCATTAAAGTCATCGATGGGCAGAATTTATTTATCTGCGACGGCCATCACCGTTGTGAGGTCGCCCAGCAGATCCGACGGGAAGCTTTAAAGAAAGCCAAGAAAACATCCGGGGATGAGCCGTATAATTATGTGATGACGTATTTTACCAACATGGATTCCAAGGAATTGCAGATATTCCCGATCCACCGCATCGTCAAGAAATTCCCTATCAGTGTTAATCTTTTAGAACAATATTTCCGGATCGACAAAGTCAAAACAAAGGTTGATTGGCTGGTGCTTTTGGCCCGCGCCGGTCAGAACGAACATGCTTTTGGCCTCTACAATAAACAGGGCATGTTCCTGCTGCGCCTGAAGAATAAAACGCTCATCGACAAGATGGTCAAGGAAGGTTCCAAGGATTACCGCGGTCTGGATGCAGCCATTTTAAAGGCTTTTATTTTAGACCAGGTCGGAGTGACGGTTGATGATATCGTCTATTCCAAAGACCCGGATGAAGTGCTTTTGGCGGTCAATGAAGGCCGTGCCGAGGCAGGGTTTATCCTAAATCCGGTCCAGGTGGCCCAGCTTCGCTCTATCGCCCTTAACGACGAGCGTATGCCGCCCAAGACCACCTATTTCTACCCTAAAGTTTTGTCGGGACTGACGATCTATAAGATGGATTAGGAGAAAATGTCTTTATTCGGAAAATCAAATTACACCTTTATCAAGGTTAAACGTAAAGAGATCCCCGCCGGCGTTTGGACCAAATGCCCGGGCTGTGAATCTCCCGCCTATTCCAAAGAATTAAAAAATAATTTGAACGTATGCCCCAAATGCGGTTTCCATCTGAGCTTGAATGCCCGTGAGCGCATTGAGCATATCATTGATGAGGGCACCTTCGTCGAGACAGATGGCGAGATGACATCCGCCGATCCGTTAAAATTCCAGGGCCCTAAAACATATAAAGAAAAGCTTAAAGCAGACCAGGAGGCGACGGAGCTTAAAGACGCGGTGATCACCGGATATGGGAACATCGAAGGCAGTAAGGTAGCCATCGCGGTCACGGATTCGCGGTTTATCATGGGCTCCATGGGTTCTGTCGTCGGTGAGAAGATCACCCGCACGGTCGAGTATGCCACCAAAGAGAAGATCCCGGTCGTTATTATTTCCGGGTCAGGCGGCGGGGCACGCATGTATGAAGGGGCCATTTCCCTGATGCAGATGGCCAAGACCTGTGCCTGCCTGCAGCGTCATGCCCAAGCCGGGTTATTGTATGTCTCTGTATTGACCAATCCCACCATGGGTGGCATCATGGCTTCTTTTGCAGGTGTCGGGGATGTGATCATCGCCGAGCCCAAGGCCTTGATCGGTTTTGCGGGACCGCGGGTGGTGGAACAAACGATAAGGCAGAAATTGCCCTCCGGCTTTCAGCGTTCGGAATTCTTATTAGCCCACGGCATGATCGATATGATCGTCGAGCGCCAGGACCTTAAAGGTGTTTTGGCGCATACCATTAATTATTGCCATCAGGATTGATTTAATTATGGCCAATATCAGGATCAAGAATCTTTGCAAGACTTACCGGGGCGGCTCTGATGCCGTCAATAATGTCAATTTGGAGATCGCCGACAAGGAATTTTTAGTGCTGGTCGGCCCATCCGGCTGCGGCAAATCAACCACCCTGCGCATGATCGCAGGCCTGGAAGAGATCACCTCCGGGGAGATCTGGATCAATGACCGCCTGGTCAATGATATCCCGGCCAAAGACCGCAATATCGCCATGGTCTTTCAGAATTACGCCCTTTATCCGCACATGAGTGTCTTTGAGAACATGGCCTTTGGTCTTAAATTACGCAATTATCCCAAAGCGGAAGTGCATAAACGTGTTTCCGAGGCCGCCGAGATCTTAGGCATCACCCAGTATCTAGAACGCCGTCCGGGCGAACTCTCCGGCGGGGAGCGCCAGCGGGTGGCGCTGGGGCGCGCCATTGTGCGAAAGCCTTTGGTCTTTCTTTTTGATGAACCGCTGTCAAATCTGGATGCCAAGATGCGTGTCCAGATGCGCACCGAAATCCATAAACTGCGCATGCGCCTGCAGACGACCTTTATTTATGTCACCCATGACCAGACCGAGGCCATGACCATGGGCGACCGGATCGTCGTCATGAACAAGGGGGTCATCTTGCAATGCGCTGATCCTATGACGGTCTATGACCAGCCGGTCAATAAATTTGTGGCCTCATTCATCGGTTCACCACCGATCAATTTTATCAAGGGAAAGATCATCAAGAAGGACCGTAAATATTTCTTTGATGAGGGAAAATTTCAGGTTAAACTATTGGATGGGATGTATCCCAAGATCGCCCCGTATTACGACCGTGAGGTCACTCTGGGCATCCGCTCCGAGGATATTTACGACAAGCTCTTTGCCTCTGAAGCCTCCCCCGAGAATACCGTTAGGGCGACCTGTGAAGTGGTCGAACCGCTGGGCAGCGAGGTTTATTTATATTTAAGCTCCGGCAGGCATAATTTTATCGCCCGCGTCGGGGCACACGACCGCCCGGATGTCAACCGCGACATGGACCTGGTATTCGACATGAGCAAGGTACACTTCTTTGATTCAAAAACCGAAGAAACCATTATCTAATCTGTACTTTCTCGTCTTATTCTCCTTCTTTGTGCCATTAGCGGGTTTTTTTGTATATGCCACGAAGAACCCTGTCGCCTATTTCTTCCTCGCTATTGCCCTTTTGGCGGATATCCTGCTGTTGACAGCCTTTCACCGGCGGCTCCAGAAAAAACAATCGCATATTGTCATTTTAAAAGAAGAATATTTTGAAAAAGCCAATATGCTCAAAGTCGAGCTCCAGCATGAATGGGAGACCATCGCCTCATTACGGCTTAAGATCATCAATTATGCCCAATTAAAGGACCTGACCGAGAAATTAAGCATGTGCCTGAGCCTGGAGGAGACCTCCAGCACTTTGTCCGTCGAAGTCTCCAAACTCTTCGGGCACAAGGACGTCACCGTCATCCTTTATCTGTTCCATTCCACGACCGGGGAATTAGGGATCTCTTCGTCTAAAAAAGGACAAATGCAGATCAATCTTAAGGCCAAAAAAGGGGACATTTTCGATCAGTTTGTCGTCAAGACCCTGCATCCGCTATTAGTCGATGATGTCCAGACGGATTTCCGTTTTGACCTTAACAAGATGGACGAGGAAGACAAACGCCAGATCAGGGCCCTTATTTCAACGCCATTGATCGTCGGGGAAAAAACCCTGGGGATCCTTCGGGTGGACAGCGCCCTGGCGCACCATTTTTCAACCGATGATCTGCGTTTCCTTAGGACCATCGCGGATTTGACCTCGATCGCCATCGAAAACGCGCAATTATATGAACGCCTGGAAGCGATCGCCATCAAGGACGGGCTGACGGGTCTCTTTTTGCGCCGGCATATGATGGAACGCTTGGCCGAGGAGATCTCCCGGGAAATGCGCGCGGGCGGTGAACTAAGCTTCTTGATGCTCGACCTTGACCATTTTAAAAAATATAACGATAATTTCGGCCATATGGCCGGGGACATCGTGCTCAAGACCATTGCCCAGATCCTTGAGGAGCATTTCCAAGAACCAGGGGAGCTGGTATGCCGTTACGGCGGCGAAGAATTTTGTGTGCTGCTTCCCGAGTGTCCCAAAGCAAAAGCGCTGGCTGCCGCCAATGAGCTAAGAAAAAAGATCGAGGCCAAGGAGATCATATTACGACGGCAAAAGACCCATGTGACGGTCTCGATTGGTGTCGCCTCTTTTCCCAAAGATGCGCCGGACAGGGATGATTTGATCTTTAAAGCGGATGAGGCGCTTTATCAGGCCAAGGAATCCGGACGCAATAAGGTGAGTGCCGCATGATCTATGTCCTTATCGTATCAACGGCTGTTTTTGTGGGCGTAGTCTTTTATCTGGCCCAACTCGTGGTCTTGGGGCTCGAACAGCGGGCTGACGAAGATGTGCTGGGGGCCAAGGATATTTTTGGCAAGATCATTGAGCAAAAAGACAAAGCCCAGGCAGAAAAAGCAAAGCTTGAGCATGACGCGATGCAGATCTTCACACTTTATGACATGACCAAGGAGATAACCCGCCATTCCAATGAACAGGAAGCCTTTGAGATTTTCCGCAGGAAATTAAAAGAGAACATGACCATCGAAGATTGCCAGCTGGTCCAGGAGATCGACGAGGGATTTAAAGACGGGAACCTGCCCAGCGAATACACCGCATTTGTCCTCAAGAGCAAGGAAAAGAAGCTGGGAGTGCTTTTGTATAAGGGGCTGGACCCGAAAGACAGGGAGAAATTCGCCATTTTGGCCCATCAATTTGCCCTGGCCTTGCGCCGTTTGAAGTTGTATAAGGACATTGAGACCCTGGCCATTACTGATGGGTTGACCGGAGTTTATACAAGGCGATATTTTATCGAACGCTTTGATGAGGAAGTCAAAAGGTCCTTACTGCACAAAAGTACCCTTGCTTTTTTAATGATCGATGCCGATCATTTTAAGGCGATCAATGACCAGCACGGGCACCTGACAGGGGACCTGGTCCTCAAAGAGATATCGAACATTATCCAGGAAAATGTCCGTGAGATCGATATTGTGGGGCGTTTCGGCGGAGAGGAATTTTGTGTGGTCTTGCCGGACACCCAAAAAGAAGGGGCAATGGTCGTGGCTGAACGTATCCGTAAATCAGCTGAAAAACGCCTGATCAAGGCGTATGACGCCACCGTACGGGTGACCTTGAGTATCGGGATAGCCATCTATCCTTCGGATGGCAAACTCATTGAAGAGCTGATGGACAAGGCTGATTGGGCCTTATACCGCGCTAAATCGCAGGGAAGAAACTGTGTGGTCGCCTTTGGCCTTTACAAGCAATAGCCTATATTAATTTCATTTCATTTATTGATACCTCATATTTTTTAAGATAAAATAAAAAACAATATTAAGAATTATATCTTCCCCCAATAATCTATATATAAAGCAAGGATTTGAATGAAGCGGTACGTCGTTGGTGTGGATGTCGGCGGCACCAATATCAAATTGGGAGTCGTAGACCCTTCTGGGCGGATCATTGTCAGAAACAGCTTTGCCACAAAGCCTTTTGCCTCTAATCGAATAAAATTGATCTCAGCCTTGGCCCGGGAGATCGAAGCCAGCATCATCACGGCCGGATTGAACAAGAAACAAATCGCCGGGATAGGGATCGGCCTGCCCGGGCTAATTGATTTCGAAAAAGGGGTCGTCAGGTTCCTGCCTAATATCCCCGGCTGGCGCAGTGTTCGCCTTCGGGATATCCTCCAAAAAAAAGTCCATCTTCCTGTTTATGTCGATAATGACGTAAAGATCATCACCTTAGCAGAGTCTAAATTCGGTGCGGGCAAAGGGGTTAAGGATTTGATTTGTTTGACCTTAGGCACCGGGGTCGGAGCTGCGTTGATCTTAAACGGCCAGTTATACCGCGGTGAAGATAATGCCGCCGGTGAACTGGGGCATATGCCGCTTAATGAACATGGACCTAAATGCAATTGCGGCGGCTATGGTTGTTTTGAAACTTACGTCGGCAACCGTCCCTTGTTCGCCATGGCTTCCCGTATCATGGGCAAACCCGGCATGACCACCCAGGACATGTTTGCCCTGGCCCAAAAGGGTAATAAAAAAGCATTGTTTTTTTGGAAGAAGGCTGCCATCCATATCGGCAATGGGTTGGTGGGGATCGTTAATTTATTAAATCCCCGCCTGATCATTATCGGCGGAGGGGTCTCTAATAATGAAAAGTTTTTGTTCAAAACGATCAAAGCAACCATCGTCTCAAGAGCGATGAGCTTGCAGGGATCAGCTTTCAAGATCAAACGGGCCAAATTCAAAGATGATGCCGGAATTATCGGCGCTTATGTGCTGGTGACGAATGCCCAAAAATAAAATAACTATCCTGTGTATCAAGGCCTGCCTTTTAACCGGCGTATTTTTTTTGATCTTGACGAACGAATGCCTGGCTAATTTCCTTCCGATGCCCAATATCAAGGGACAGTTTAAAAAGGGGGACCTTAAGGAAACTAAACGAGTGACCTTGCAGGCAGACCAGGTCAGCTTTAATTCGTCGGACAATAAAGCCCATGCCAAGGGCAATGTGGTGGTCAATAGCAAGGACCAGCATTTGTATTGTGATGAACTGCAGTTAGACCGTGTGATCCAGGAAGTGGTGGCCGAAGGTAATGTTTATTTGGATACGCCCCAGGAGCAGGTGATCGCTCAGGGCCTTACCTATAATTTCAATGACGGCACGGGTGAGTTCCGTGAAGCGAATGTATTTATTGACCCTTACAGGGTTGAGGGCCAAAAGATCGACAAGCGTTCTGAAACTTATATGACGGTTGATAACGGGTATTTGACCACCTGCGATTTGGATGAGCCGCATTTTCGCATGTCTGCCCACCGGATGGATATTTACCAGCATGACAGGGCCGTGATCCACGGGATGAAGATCTATTTAGGCAAAGTGCCGGTGATGTATATGCCTTATTATGTGCAAGACCTTAAAAACCGGCCGATCATTACCTTTGTCCCCGGAGAAAGTAAGAATTTCGGATTATTTTTGTTGTCCACCGCGCGTCTTCAAGTAGGGACTCACGTGAAGCTGACCTTGCATGCGGATGTCCGTGAACGTGTGGGCTTTGGACAAGGGGCAGATATTAAATACGATACGCCTAATTTTGGTCACGGATTGGTGAGCGCTTACTATGCGGATGAACATATGATCGCAAGCCATCACTTGTGGGACCTTTATAACAGCCAGGGCGTTAAAAGGGGCCCCACGACCCATCACGAACTTTACCGCATTATTTGGCGCCATAAATGGCAGATCGACCAGGACACAAACTTGGTCGTGCAGTATTATAAGATCCATGACTATGATCTCATTGATAATTATTTCCTGAAGAATTACTTCAAGCGTGATTATCTGCAGAATGCCCAAAATGCCAATTACGACACATATTTTTTCCTGACGCGCGTCATGCCGCACGGGACCTTGACTTTCGACGTCGACACCAGTCGTGAGAACCGGCCGATCAGGGGTATTGAACGTATACCCGAAGTCCAATACACCCTTAATAATCAACAGATCGGCAAAAGCGGGTTTTATGTCAAAAGCACCAATACCTTCTCGGATTTAAGTTACCAGAATTATCCCAAAACGTTCAATGAGAAGACCATGCGTTTTGATACGAACAATGATATCTCGCATCCTTTTAAGGTTGGGTTCATCCAATTTAATCCTCATCTGGGAGGGGAAAACACTTATTACAGCCGCACCACGGATGTTAATCATAATAATATCATCCGCGGCATGTTCCGCGGGTCTTTGGACATGAGCACTCATGTATACAAGGTTTGGGATTATCACACCAATTTTGCGGGATTGAACATCAATGGCCTGCGTCATGTCATTACGCCTACGATCACGTATTTGTACCAAGCCAGACCAACCACCCCGGCGACAAGTTTAAACCAATATGACCCGGCCATTGACGATCTGTACCGGATCCATGAATTCCAGCTAGGTTTGGAAAATAAATTGCAGACCAAACGCAACGGCGAGGTTGTTGACCTGTTGAGGTTCCTCATCACGACAACCTATGGGCTTAAGGGCACGAAAACATTTTTCGGCGCGCCAGGCCATCGAGGGTTTAATCCTTACGATTCTGTGCTTGATTTTGACCCGACGGACTGGCTGACCTTCCATAACGACAATGAATACGATTTCCATACCGGCCATTGGAATACCGAGAACTTCGACGGTGAGATCCATAATGATAAATGGGCCTTTTCGTTGGGCAGCCGGTATACCCGTCATCAGGGAGATCAGGTCACGTCAGAGCTTGATTACACGATCAATCCCAAGTGGAAATTTAAGGTTTTCTATGCATTACCCATTATCTATGCCACCAATGGTAACACCAACAGCGCCAGGGAATTTGACCTGACTCTGACGAGGGACCTGCACGAATGGGAAATGGACATGACCTTGGATCGACAAGAGGGCCAAGGCACGACATTCTACATATTGTTCCGTTTAAAGGCTTCACCGGGCATGAAGTTCAATTTGTTCCAATCTTCGTTCCAGGCCTCAAGGCCGGGGTCACAAAGCAATTAGGGGTGAAATAATGAAAATCGCAATGATAGGTTCAGGATATGTAGGCTTGGTGTCAGGCGTTTGCCTGGCCAACATCGGCCATCAGGTGATCTGTGTGGATAATAATCCTGAAAAGATCAAAACGTTAAAAAAAGGCCGATTGCCTATCTATGAGCCGGGCTTGCTTGAATTGATGAAAGCCAATGTGGCTAAAAAGAGGCTTTCCTTCACAGGCTCCATTGGTGATGCGACTAAAAAGTCACAGGTGATCTTTTTGGCTGTCCCGACCCCGCCCAAACCCAATGGGGATGCGGACTTGACCTATGTGGAGAATGTGGCCCGCCAGATCGCCCAACACATGGATTCCTATAAGCTTATCGTCGAGAAATCAACCGTGCCCGCTGAGACCGGTAAGAAGATCAGGCGAACGATCCATTTGAATCTGGCCTCTAAATTTAAAAAGGGCAATAAAGTTTTGCTGGATTTTGATGTGGCTTCCAACCCGGAATTCCTGAAAGAAGGAAGCGCTGTTGAGGATTTTATGAGCCCTGACCGTATTGTGATAGGGGTCGAATCAAAGAAAGCCGAACAATTGCTAAGAGAGATCTATAAGCCCCTCAAACCTAAAATGCTGGTCACCAACATCGCCTCGGCGGAAATGATCAAACATTCGTCCAATTCATTTTTGGCCACCAAGATATCATTTATCAATGCAGTGGCCCAACTCTGCGATCGCGTCGGGGCTGATGTTCTCAAGGTGGCCGAGGGCATGGGATTGGACAAGCGCATCGGCCGCCAATTCTTGGATGCTGGTGTCGGTTACGGCGGTTCCTGTTTTCCCAAAGATGTGGATGCCTTTATCCGTCTGAGCGAACAGAGTGGTTATGATTTTGCCCTGTTAAAAGAAGTGAGGAACATCAATGACCAGCAGCGCCATTGGTTCGTGCGCCTTATCGAGGATAAATTATGGAACATCAAGGACAAGACCATCGGCGTTTGGGGGCTGGCCTTTAAGCCGAATACCGATGATATCCGTAATGCCGCGGGTCTTGAGATCATCCAGCTCCTGCAGGCGGAAGGGGCCAAGATCAGGGTCTTCGATCCCAAGGCACAGGAGAATGCCCGTAAGGTATTGCGCGGGGTGACATTCTGTAATAATGCCTATTCGGTCGCCGAGGGATGTGACTGTCTTTTACTGTTGACCGAATGGCCGGAGTTTAGGGAAATGGATTTTGTGCAGGTCCGTGATGCGATGCGTCAGACCGTTATTTTCGACGGACGAAATTTCCTGGACGCGGTGCAATTACGCGGTTTGGGTTTTGAATATTTCGGTATCGGCCGCGGGAGAGGGAAATAATGTCTAAAAAAATAGTATTGATCTCCGGCGGGGCCGGATTTTTAGGGAGCCATTTGTGCGACTGGTTCATTGGCCATGGCTTTAAGGTGATCGCGGTCGATAATCTGCTCACCGGTTCATTGCGCAATGTGGCGCATCTTAAGAAGAATAAAGATTTCAAATTGATGAAGCATGATGTTTCCACGCCTTTCAAGGTCGCCGGCAAGGTCGATTATGTGATGCATTTTGCCTCACCGGCGTCCCCGGTGGATTATATGAAGCATCCTATTGCCACCATGCTGGTAGGCAGTTACGGAACGCATAATCTGCTCGAGATCGCCCGTGCCAAGAAGGCTGTTTTTTTTATGGCTTCGACGTCGGAAGTTTATGGGGACCCTTTGGTCCATCCCCAAAAAGAGGAATACTGGGGGAATGTCAACCCTAATGGGCCGCGCAGTATTTATGATGAAGCTAAACGTTATGCTGAAGCAGCGGCCTTTGCGTATAAGCGGACCTATAAGATGGATGTGAAGGTCGTCCGGATATTCAATACCTATGGGCCCCGGATGCAGATCAAGGACGGACGCGTGGTGCCTAATTTTATCGACCAGATATTAAATGGAGAGCCGTTAACCGTTTATGGCCAGGGCCAGCAAACACGGTCTTTTTGTTATGTGGATGACCTGGTAGAAGGGATCACCCGATTGCTTTTATCCAAGATATCGGGACCGGTAAATATCGGCAATCCTAAGGAATATACGATCCTGGAATTCGCGGAGTTTATCCGTATGAAATATGATCCTAAGGCTAAAATTATTTTTAAGCCTCTACCCCAAGATGACCCTAAACAGCGTCGGCCGGATATTTCCATGGCCCGCAAGGAATTAGGCTGGGAACCGAAGATCGAATTGGAAGAAGGCATTAGCCGTACGATGAAGTGGTTTGCACAGGAACGCAAAAAATGATTTCCAAAGAAGAAATTATAGCTTTTGAAAAAGAAATTGCAGATATTTTTGCGACAGGGGCCATTCGTGCGCCGGTGCACTTGCGCGGTGGGCGTGAAGATGCCTTGATCGCGATCTTTAAGGACCATCAGATCAATGATGATGATTATGTTTTTGGCTTCTGGGATTCCCATGAATTGGCGTTGCTCAAAGGCGTGCCGCGAGAGGAACTAAAACAGGCGATCCTTGAGGGTAAAAGCATTTCCTTGTGCTTTCCTGAGTATAAACTGCTTTGTTCTGGGATCGTCGGAAGCCTGATGGGCACGGCCGCCGGTGTTGCGTGGGGCTTGAAAAACCAGGGCAAGAAGGGGCGTGTGTTCTTATTTTGCGGGGACATGTCCGCGGAAACAGGGATATTCCACGAAGCTGTCAAATACGTTTATAATTTCGATCTGCCGGCTACCTTCATTGTTTGTGATAATGGGGTCAGCGTCATGACTGATACCAGGGCTGTTTGGGGCAGCCCGGAACCTTGGTTTAAGGGTACCAAATATGAAAGCAAGATCATCTATTTCAAATACATCAACAGCTATCCGCATTCGGGATTAGGAAAACTAATTAAGTTTTAAATTTCCCCCTCTTTTGTATAAAGAGGGGTAAGGGGAGTTGATGTGAAATATTTCGACGAACTGAAACGGACGATGGAATGGCTGGCCCAACAGCCAAAGGTGATGTTCGTGGGACAAACAGTCGCAGGTCCGGGGACCTTTATGTTCCAGACCCTGCGCGACTGCCCCAAAGAACGCTGTCTGGAGATGCCGATCAATGAAAGTTTCCAGATGCAGTTTACCATCGGCATGGCCTTGTCCGGGCACGTGCCTGTTTCCGTTTATCCGCGGCAGAATTTCTTGTTGCTGGCAACCGGAGACATGGCCAATATGCTCGATAAGATACCTATGATCTCGGGCGGGAAATGGCCTATCAAGGTCATCATCCGTGTGGCCACCGGTCCAGACGCGCCGGTGCATCCGGGGCATCAGCATATCGGCAATTACGCTAAAGCTTTGCGTGGATTATTCAGCTGGATCGAGGTGGTGGAGCTTAATAGGGCGGAGGAAATTTTTCCGGCCTACACCCACGCGTTGACACGCCAGGATGGTAAATCGACATTGATCATCGAGCACGGCAATTTTTATAACGAAGAATATTACGCTAAAGGCATGATCACCACTGAAGGGAAAGCTCAATGAAAGTCACTCTATTGATCCCTACCCTTAACGAGATCGGTGGGATGAAAGGCATTATGCCGCTTATCAAGAAGGAATGGTATGATCAATTACTGATCGTTGACGGCAATTCTACCGACGGAACCATTGAATATTGCAAGGAGCATGGGTATCCGCTTTATATCCAGAAACAAAAGGGCATGCGTTTTGCCTATGACGAGGTCTGGGGCATGATCACCGGGGACATTGTGGTGACATTCAGTCCTGACGGCAATTCCATTCCTGAATTGATCCCAGAATTGGTCAAGAAGATGAGGGAAGGTTATGACATGGTGATCGTTTCCCGTTATAAGGACGGGGCCAAAAGCCAGGATGATGATACCATCACCGGTTTTGGCAACTGGGTTTTTACGACGATGATCAGTATCTGCCATGGATTTCATTATACGGATGCCATGGTCATTTACCGGGCGTATAAGAAAAGTTTGGCGTATGACCTGAATTTGAACGATGAAAAAGCGTATGCGGTGCCGGAGAAATGGTTTCACACCCGCGTTAGCTGGGAACCGTTATTGTCCATGCGCGCGGCCCGTAAGAAACTTAAAATTGCAGAAATTCCCGGTGATGAACCGCCGCGCCTGTCGGGCAAACGCAAATTGCAGATCCTCCCGTGGGGGGCGGTGTTTTTGTACCAGAATTTCCGCGAGATGTTCATTTCAAAATATCGTTAATATCTTTTATGCTAAAAAATTCCAGGATATTTATTGTTGGGCATAACGACAGCATCGAAAATTCCCTTAAGCACTATTTTCAGGCGCAAGGTTTTCGGAATGTTATCTCCAATTCTCAAGACCGCATTAATGTATTAGATCAATCGCAGGTCGCAAAATTCTTTAAGAAATTCAAGCCCGAATATGTATTCTTGGGATCATTACGTTCCGGCGGTATCACTGCCAATCAAAAATTCCCTGCTGAGTTTATTTATGAAAACGCGTTATCTCAAAGCCTGGTGATCGATACTGCCTATCGCACTAAGATTAGAAAATTGATGTATTTTTCCAGCTCATGCATTTATCCCGCTCAAGCCAAGCAGCCGATCAAAGAAACTTCCTTGCTGACAGGCTCGTTGGAAACAACAAGTGAACCTTATGCGGTGGCCAAAATAGCCGGCACCAAGTTGTGCCAATCCTACAAGTCCCAATACAATTTTAACGCCATTGCCGCCGTACCCGCCACCCTTTATGGCCCTGGCAGTGATACAAATATGGAAACAGCGCATGTCCTGGGAGCTTTGATAGCTAAATTTCAAAAAGCCAAAAAAGAAAATGCCAAGGAGGTCATTGTCTGGGGTAGCGGCAAGCCTAAAAGGGAATTCTTATACGTAGAAGATTTTGTCAGCGCCTGTGTTTTTCTAATGGAAAAGTATAACAAGGCAGATCTGATCAATGTCGGCAGTGGTGTCGATGTGACGATCAAACAATTGGCTGAGATGATCAAAAACATCAGCGGTTACAAAGGCAAGATTGTTTTCGACAAGTCGAAGCCAGACGGTGTCATGCGCAAGCTCCTAGACAACACCCAAATGCGCAACCAAGGCTGGAAGCCGAAGGTAGGTTTGGAAGAGGGGATTGAGAAGACGTATCAGTGGTATGGAAAAATTGTCATTCCCGCGAAAGCGGGAATCCAGAACATGCAGGTCGCTAACGGATAAATTTATTCTTTTCGCGCCAGGACGTCATTTTTTTTAACGGTAAAAATCCTATCTTGTCGCGGTGGCTGAACAACTCGCCTTGAAGTTCACTGGAACTTCAAGGCTCGGACAGTTCAGCCATCCTTCGGCCTAAAAGCCTCAGGATGCCCTTACAAGATAAAATTTTTACCTAAAAAATGACACTGTCGCTCAAAGAACAAATTTATCCGTTACCGACAGCAATAATAGCAATTCCCCTCTTTAGTACAAAGAAGGGTTAGGGAGTTGAAAATAGGGAGTTGACCCAGTAGTGTCCGGTTATTAAGTGAATAATTGCAATTGG
>CAZASA010000037.1:0-19977 GCA_964487685.1 uncultured Planctomycetales bacterium | reverse complement strand
CGATGACCATAATCCTTTTATCATCGTAGACCCTCTTCCTGGTGTTGGCCAGTTCATCCAAAATAAGCTGAAATTTAAAATTAATGAAATACTGCTCTCTTGCCCATTGGGCCTTCTTTAAGTTTCCGGTCTGAACAAGATATTCTTTGGCATCGCTCCTCAGCGCCCAATAAGAATAAAGGACATAGCGAATGTCCTGGGTTAAAAGATAATCAGCAACTTGCTCTGGCCCGATAAATACAGGCATCCCTGGTTTGGGCCCAGGGATCAAGGCATCAACAACATAGATCTGATTACGTTTAAAATCCAATAAACAGGCGTTCGTGCACCGGGCAAGAATGATCCGGCCTGCAGGGATCGAACGTTGGGCGTTGATATAACTGGTGGTTTCTGAGAGGGTCGACAGTGACCTGCCGGCAAGGGACAGGCCGTCTAAATTATTGCATGACTTTGACCTTTGCCAAATTAACGCCGGAGACCTATAAAAGTATTCATGCAAATACCAGGAAACGGCCAAAATAACCACCATCAATGAAACCAGCTTTAATCCCGGATTTTTAAAGGCAGCCCTTTGACTGAGCGCGGCCATCATCAGATACGCCACTGAAGCATAAAAAAAAGTGAACGAATACCGGAAATTTAAATCACCGATCATCAAGTTCATAATTAATAACCCCACACAGGTACTTAAAAAAATAGCATTGATCAGTACCCTATTATTCTTAAGTGAATTTTTTAAACCTGCCAAATATAAAAGAAAAACGAAGAACATTGAACAATTTAAATAGGTCAGAGGAAGAACGTCTTTAAACATGGACCAAGAGGCATGAGAATATTCATAAATTCCGTAGGCTGATCGATGATAACCCCTGCCCAATACAGGATAAAGCAAGGTGCCGGAAGCTATAAAAGACGCTATCATCCAAGGGAAAAGAAGAATAAAAGAAAGGCCAAGCACAACCAGACCCTCAAATGCGGTATTTTTTTTCGAACCTTCAAAACCCAGGCGCAGTAGATACATGACGATTAAAAAAACCACGGCATAAATGATCAAATTGCTTTTCAATGCACATAAAGCAGCCGTTAGCAACGCAATCATTATTCCCCTGGGCAAGATTTCATGACCGCCTACCTTGTCAGTGTCCTCAAATAATCTAAAAATAGCCAGGAACAAAGCTAATCCCATCATGATAGACGACATATTCGCGGAAAGAGGCGGAAGTAAGATCAGAAAGAATAAGACCAGCATTGCCGCTTTTAACGGGACTTTCAGCGCCCTTACCATACCAGCCAAAATGCCAAAAATGATAAAATAGGCCAAGCCAGGATCTATGATCCGTAAATTCCTGACGGTTAACACGCTTAAAACAAGGGCTTGCAAGAATGAATGCCCGCCTAACGCGGAAGTCCTGCGATCATTAAAAATTTCAGGCCCCATGGAGCCCTGCTCAAGCATTTTTTGCGGAAAAACGGCATAGGCTTGCATATCATCGCCGCGGTTAAGATTCGTGAAGATCCATGTGGAATAATAAAAAAAAGCAGCGCCGATAAATATGATGGTCCCGATAAAGGCGATCTTATCATGTCTCCAAAGCTCAATCGACCTGGATGGAAAACCTAATAGGTATGTTTTGATCTTATGATATTCGAAAAGAAATAAATTAACGATCCCAAGAACGATATACGCTAATAGCGTCGTTGATGATATGACGCAAAAAATATTTAACAGCCCGCCAATAAACACCGACCACGCAACACCCCAGGCGGCGCGCTGGGCCCAATCAAATTCTTTTTGAGGAAATAAAATTGCCTTAAGAAAACTACCCCACCCTATAAACGACAAGAGAATAAACAAGCCCCAGGTGAATGAAGAATAAAAAATGAGAATATTATTGTCCATTATTTCCACAACCGTGAGGAACTAAGCAGATTTTCCACTTGAACTTTTATTTACTGATGAGAAAAATTGCAATATCGGATAGAAGATTATGGGCAAAGGCGATCTCCCCTTTACCGTTTAGCCCGCATTCACGTTCGATGGTGATGGAACGATCCGCACAAAAATGACGGAAGTCCTTGATGCTCAAAAAACGTAAATTCGGGGTGTTGTACCACGTATACGGAAGTCCTTTGGTGACCGGGACCTGGCCTAAAAAAAAGATCTGTAACCGGGCGTTCAAATTACAAAAATTGGGGATACCAACGATCGCTTTTTTACCGACCCTGAGCGCCTCGGCGATCACTTTTTCCGGGCTCATCACTTCCTGCAGACTTTCATTCAAGATCACATAATCGAAACTTTTATCGGCATAATCCGCCAGCCCTGAATCGATGTCACCTTGGGAAACGCTGACACCCCGCTCAACACATTTATAGATCTCTTTTTCCTCGATCTCAATGCCTGCCGCACGGCATTGTTTTTCTTTCATCAATAAAGACAAAAGCTCCCCATCGCCGCAGCCTAAGTCCAACACATGGCTTTTTGGCTCGATCATTTTCAATATGTACTTATGATCTAAACGCATTAAATCTCCTTGGCCACATTATTTAAAAAATGCGGGACCAATTTTGACTGGCCTTCAATTTCAACCAGAAATGAATCATGGCCATACTTAGTTGCGATCTCAATGAAGGAGACATCAACATCATTGGCCTTCATGGCCTTGACAACATCCTTGGACTGATAAGAAGGATACAGCCAATCAGATGTGAAGGTAATGATCAAAAATTTGGTCTTCATATCTTTAAAAGCACTGACAAGATCAGTATCTTCTGAAAGGTCAAAATAATCCAGGGCCTTGGATAGGTACAAATAAGAATTGGCATCAAAACGCTGCACAAAACTGGCCCCTCGGTATTTAAGGTATGATTCCACCTCAAAATCATGGGAAAAATCATAGCCAACCTTTTCCTTGTCCTGTAATTTACGGCCAAATCTTTCTTCCATCGAACGCTCGGACATATAAGTTATATGTCCTATCATGCGTGACACCGACATCCCTTGGGCTGGTAATTCCTTACCATAATAATCACCCTTGTTCCAATTGGGATCAGACATGATCGCCTGACGTGCTACTTCGTGCAAGGCGATCTGCTGGGCTGTATGCTTGTAATTCGTGGCGATCAGGATCGCTGATTTTAAAGTACCCGGATAACGAACCGCCCATTCCAGGGCCATTAGACCGCCCATGGACCCGCCTGAAGCGGATAATAATTTCTTGATCCCCAGATGGTCGATCAATTGTTTTTGGGAAACCACCATGTCTTCAATGGTGATAACAGGGAAACTTAAACCATAGGGTTTTCCCGTGGCTGGATTTATCGAAGATGGCCCGGTCGATCCCTTGCATCCACCTAGAACATTGATGCAAATAATAAAATATTTGTCCGTATCAAACGCTTTTCTAGGCCCGATCATAGGGTCCCACCAACCAGGGGCCTTGGCGTCTTTATGCCAAAATGCCGCGTGAGCATCCCCGGTTAAGGCATGAAAGATCAAAATAGCATTGCTCTTGTCAGCATTCAATTGGCCGTAAGTTTCATAGGCCAGGGTCACGTTCCTAAGCTTAACACCGCTTTTTAAGACCATCTCATTAGGCGGTTGGGCAAAAGTAAAATATTGTGTTTCGACGAATTGTTGAGACATAGTCATTTTTATGCCCAGCGGAACATAGCTTCAATGGTCAAGAGGGCCTTTAAGCGTGTGGGCTCATCTAAAATGACCTTGTCCTTGGGTAATGGATTTTTAAGGGCACGCAATATATCTTCCAGCGTGTTCGATTTCATATATTTACACATCGTGCAAGAGCCGACCAATTTCTTATCGGGAAACTCCGACTGCAAACGGGCAGAAAGCCCGCATTCTGTCAGCATCAAGAATTGGCTGGCACTGGTCTTTTTCATATATACCAACATCTGCTCAGTGCTCCCGACAAAATCAGAATTATCAATGATGGCCGAGTTACATTCTGGATGGCTAACGATCTTGGCATCAGGATATTCAAGTTTGACCTTAAGGATATCGTCCATCCCGTATTCTTCATGGACATAACAGGTGCCGGAATAAAATTTGATGTCCTTTTTGATCCCCTGACGCTCCAGATAATTCTTCAAATTTTGCCCCATAAATTTATCCGGCAGAAAATAGATCTTATCATTAGGGATATCCTTGGCAACTTTATAAACATTTGCCGAGGTGACGGTTATATCGCATTCAGCCTTGACCTGGGCTGAAGTATTGATGTAACAGATAAAGGTATGGTCAGGATATTGTTTGCGCAACTCCCGGACAGTTTCAGCGCTAATGGAATCCGCTAATGTACAACCATCCATGACAGCCGGGATCAGGACTTCTTTATCAGGATTAAGGATCTTGGCCGTCTCTCCCATGAACCTCACCGCGACAAAGACAATGGTTGAAGCCTTGGTTGATAAGGCATCCTTGCTTAATTTATAGGAATCCCCCACAAAATCCGAAACCCCATAGATGATCTCAGGGCTGATATAGGAATGGGCCAGGATAACAGCATTCTTTTCTTCTTTGAGCTCATTGATCTCATTGATCAGGGGTATAAATTCCTCACATTTACGCAGGGAATACTGACAGACAGTTCCCCCCAGCTTGATATTCTTAAGCTTGTCATATAGCTGTTGCGCTGTAATTTGGGTCTTTAACATAGAACCATAAATATATACCTAATAAATGATTTTATCAAGAAAATCAAATTAAAGAGGAATACCTTTAAGCGCGTGCGGGGTGGCTTCAGTGATCTTGACCTTGATCAAATCGCCCATTTTGTAATCAGAGTGGGGAATAATAACAAGTTTGTTGCCATCGGTGCGGCCTACTGAATGAGAAGAAGTCTTTTCTCCGGTTGTCGGCTCGATGAGGATCTCAAATGATTGGCCGATATGCGCCTGGTTATTCTGGAAGGTGATTTCTTTTTGGAGCTCATTTAAACGCATAATACGCTTGGTTTTAACAGCTTCAGGCACATCATCCGGGTATTTTTTAGAGGCAATGGTCCCCTGACGTTCAGAATACTTAAAATTAAAAGCAGAATCAAACTTAGCCTTATCAAGAACTTGAAGCGTATCTTCAAAATCCTCATCACTTTCAGTGGGAAAACCTACGATAACATCCGTCGTTAAGACAATGCCCGGAATTTTGACGCGGATCTTGTCTACCAGTCCCAAAAACTCTTCTTTAGTGTAAGTCCTGTCCATCATCTCGAGGATGCGGTTATTACCCGCCTGCAAAGGCATATGGATATGTTTACATATTTTAGGGTTAACTGCCATGAGCGCCAGGAAACGGTCTGGAAAATCCTTAGGATGCGGGGAAGTAAAACGGATGCGTTCAATACCCTTCACCTTGCTCACCTCATCCATCAAATAGGCAAAATCATGATCGTCATAGCGGTAGGAATTGACATTTTGGCCCAGGAGTGTCACCTGCTTAAAGCCCTCATCTGCCAGGCGCCGGACTTCGTCCACCACGTTTTCAGGAGAACGGCTGCGCTCGCGGCCTCGGGTATACGGCACCACACAAAAAGTGCAAAAATTATTACATCCGCGCATGACTGCAATCCAGGCATTCACACCTTCTTTACGGCTGGGATAAACATCCGAATAAGTCTCAAATTCAGACAAGGTAACATCATAGGACTTTTGTCCTTCGTCAGAAGCTTCCAGGATCAATTGCGGTAAACGCTTATAGCTGTCAGGCCCTGCGATGAAATCGATCTTCAAACTGCGGTCTTCCAACAGGTCCTGGCGTAAATTAGTGGCCATACAGCCTAAAAGCCCTATCATCACAGGACTGCCCTGCCCCCTTGCATGCCGAATGCTGTGCACCCTTCCATAGACCTTACGATGCGCATGCTCACGGATGGCACACGTATTGATCATCACAATATCCGCAGACAACTCATCCGCCACGAACTCATAATTCTCTTTTTTGAGAATTGAGCGAACGAGTTCGGAATCATACTCATTCATCTGGCAGCCGTAGGTTTCTAAGAAAACTCTTTTCATATTTAATTAGATATCACCTTGACAAAAAACCGGGACACATGGACTTTTTCAACCTTACGATGTTGAAGAAATTGGGCCTTTGTGTCTCGGTTTCTTATTGGCTAAATCATTTTATGCTTATAGTAACTGTAGTACTATTGGGGCCTATTCCTTTTAAATTTACGGCCGTAACCGTGTAATAATACAAAGAACCTTTAGTTACTGTTGTATCCGTAAATAAAATGGTCTTGCTATCAGGATCATTGGGGACCGATCTGACAATAACAAATGGGCCTCGCACGCCTTTATTAACGGTCGCCCTATTAACATTATAATAATCTGTCCCTTGGGTGGCCATCCATGATAAAGCCACATGGCCGGAAATCTCAACTGCGTTTAACCCGGCAGGCGCCTTTGGAAAATTTTGATCTATCCAATATAATCCAAATATATTAGATTTGGGACTTTCAATGTTTGGATAATATACAGCTGTAACAGAATAAGCATACGCGCCATCTTCAGGCATCGTAGTATCGGTAAAATAATTAGTAGTAACATTACTGATCAAAGAATATATGGGAAAAAGAAGACCAATCTTAGCCCTATATACATTATAAGAAATTGCTGCTGAAGGCGACCAAGATAAAACAATATTATTAGATATTGTATTAACTTTAAGACCAGCAGGTGCCGGAGGCGGTAATAGTGAGAAATTAGCCGTTATGCTTACATTGGCTTTAATATTGAAAATAGTGCAGTTATACGACGGCGAACCACCGTTCCCGGCACATTGACCGCCAAATCCTGTAAAATATGAACCATAGTTTGGCTTTTGTGTAAATGTTATTTTCGTTCCGGGCGCAACCGATGCAGGACAAGTGATCCCATTACAATAAACGGTGCCCCCACCATTACCGGATTTAGTAATATTTAGCGCGTAGTTAGCCGGTGGATTTAAGGCGATATTAATGCTGATGTCTTGATCAAGGGAAACATCGCAACTATTGGCATTGATTACGTTACACCCTCCCCAATTGGACACCACAGAATTATTATTTGTAGTAAAGTTCAAAATGACCGTTTGGTTTAAAGGAAATGTTGCTGTACAACCAGCGCTTGATACCGTGGAACAGCTGATCCCGGCAGGAAAGCTTGTAAAAGTCCCGGACGCTTGGCCATTACTGTTTAGATACAAAGTCAATTGGGCGCTAGTCGGGCGGGCTGGATAGTTTTGATCAACTCCTATAGTCTTTAATGTATTAAAATCTGTTATTGTCAATGGAATCGAATTCAGTATATTAACATCCCCCCAATTTGTGCCTTCATAGCTTAATTCACTTACAGTCCCCCAATTTATGCCTTTGTGGGTCATTTCCGCTAAATTGGACCAATTGACACCACCCCACGTTGTACCGATACTTGTCCAATTGATGCCCTGATGGCTTAACTTGGATATATCTTTCCATAAAATACCCGAATTAGTTGCCAAATTCCAATCCTCCCAATTGATCCCGGCTTTGATCATAGGATTGGCTGAAGCCCAATTGATCCCCAAACCGGTAAAGACTATGATGTCGGACCAATTTACAGTGCTATTACTAAATGTGTTAAGACTATACCAATTCACCGAGTTTAAATAACCTTGTTGGGGAATAGCAGATGTGTATGTCCAGACCGGAGGCTTGCTTAATTCCAATAGTCGCGACCAGTTGACCCCCATTTCAGTTAGGGAATTTAAATTTGTCCAATTGATAGTCCCCAGAGGGCTTGCAGGCTCAAAGGTATTTATCTGAGATGCCGCGCTAAAGGTGCCCCATAAAGTGATCTGCGGGTCCTGCTCCTGCCAAATTAAGATAGGATAATGCTTATTATCGGCGATCCAGGTATTAATAAAATCCCAGCCTGAAAATGTAGCTGCTGATGTTAATGCGAAGGTGCTTTTACCATAGGACGGATCGCTCCCATAGCTTGTGGCGATACCCGAATCATTGTTCCAATAAGAATCAGACACTAAATTTGTATTAACTCCGCTGCCGACCAATCCGCCGCAACCGGCATTGCAAGGAAGTTTTTTCGTAAAAATAGAATAGCTTGTTTTAATTGAAGCCCCTAAAGTTGTCACATTTCCGATCAAACCGCCGACGGTCCCAATAACAGCATTGCTATCATCAATGTTAAGTACACTGTAAGAATCAGTGATATCAAATGTATCGGCGCTAAAACCTGCCAGTCCACCGATGGCCGGACCGCTATTGTTTGGTGAATTTATGACCATGTTCCCGGTATATGAAGATCGGTCAATAGACAGATTATAGGCTTGGCCGATTATTCCTCCGATGCCCCTGAAAGAATACGGCGAACTTGCAATATTCATTGTTACGGCAGACATAACTTGATCTATCAGGTTTGGAACTGCAGGGTGAGTCGGATTAGTATTTTGGCCGACTACACCTCCAACATCCAGCGCATTTGAATTAATGGTGCCCGATACCCGTACATTTGAAATACTGCCACTGGCTAATTCCCCTGCCAAAGCACCTACACCTTGAAGATTACTACCGGTAGCCGTGATATTCACATCGATCAAGGAGAGATGCGTAACTGATCCATATAAAATTGAAAACAAGCCAATATAAGCAATATTGGACTGATTATTATTAATATACAAATTCTTTATTGAATGCCCTTGTCCGTCCAAGCTTCCCGTAAATTGGCCAATGGGTAAAAATCCTTTTCCATTGTTCCAATTCTTCGTGTCTGAACAATTAATATCATAAGCTAAGGCATAGCTGCCATTTAAAGGTTCAAATTGACCTGATAAATAATTGTTGCCAATGCCAATATTTTGAAGATCAGAGCAAGTAAAAATAGAGTACTGCGCATATTGAGCCTGGGC
Organism: uncultured Planctomycetales bacterium; assembly: GCA_964487685.1. GTDB lineage: Bacteria > Omnitrophota > Gorgyraeia > Zapsychrales > Fredricksoniimonadaceae > JABDGZ01. The sequence continues at coordinate 11,066 of CAZASA010000037.1, read as the reverse complement.
CGGCTTCTCTATAATAAGGTTTGTTAACGTTGAGATCGCAAAAACCAAGACTAAAAAATAATTTTTCATCTTTTTCTCCAGAAGATTTATTTGTTATTTACTCTTAATGTTAGATTTTATAGTTGAAATAAGGATACAGTTGATGAATTATTACAGTTTTTAAAGAAATACTTGATATTTCGATAAGTATGCCATATTCATCATTTAAAATCAAATTTAATTACTCCTGCCATTAGAAATGAACTTAATATACTTTGCGTTGACAAAGTGTTAAACCAAAACCTCTGCCCGATAAAGGCGGGGGCCCTATCCTGAGGAAGGGTGAGTAATTCTTATTGATCCATTTTAAAATATTGTTCCCGCAATTTTCACTTGATGCCGAACAGCTATATTCTGACAGGTCACGGTCCACCAGGATAAAATAATCAGGTTTACTCTTGATAAATGAATTGATGATCTTGTCCTCACCAAAAGTTATCAATTCCGGAGGCATAAAATTAATATATGGCGTGGGATTGGGGCGCCTGGTCAAATAATTTAACATCACCCCTTCAGGGAAAACCACAAAATTCTCATTGTTTTTCATGGTCTTATTGATCTGGTCTATGATCACTTGTGTTTCCGGTCCTCTCGGAGAATAGACCGGATCATAAGCAACTATTGTGTCCAACCCTTCTTTGACCGCAAAGGTCTTATGGCTATAGAAAAATTCTGAAATGCCGATATGACGTATCAAAAAGATACCCACCAATATAATGCCTATAACGGAAAGAAAAACCCTCCCCCTTTTATCTATACCGAATAAATTAGGTAAATAATATATAATCACCGCAATCAATAGACATGTCGCAGGCATGGCCAAAGCAAATCCATAATGATAAATGTGGACATTCAAACCCATCTTCAAAATAATCAGGAAAGAAAATACGGACAAAACAAACAATACGATTGAACTTTTAGCTTCCTTAACATCTTGACAAGTACGTACCGAGGAAACATAAAAACATACCCCAAGAACAAAAGCAACGATAGGAAGAGGCCTGAAAACATTTACCAACGCCTCTACTGGCATGAAACAGATTTTTAGTAAAAATATCAAACCCAGGACTATCGCAATCCCCGGGATAACGCGATCACGGCTGCAAAAACGCTTGGTGCAATAACCGATCAGAACGAAATCCAACAGTATCCCTAAATAAAACACAGTAATTTGTGTTAATTTCAACAGGTTCCCAGGCAAGTCATCTGTACCTAAAATATGACGGTAAAATACAGTTGAAGAAACACGTGAAACAAGCGCATATGGATACACATAACTGATGGATGATAATACCGTGTTTACAGGCATATAATGGGAAAAATATACCAAAAATAAAGAAATAGGGATAATAAACCCCAGTACGATCCACCCTAATAACTCTATTGTCTTGGACATTTTTAACCTATTAATATTGATCATCAACATTATCCCGAATCCTAAAGCTATTACGCTAGACAGGAAGACCTCTATTTTTGTGAGAAAAATAAGTCCCAGGATAAGCCCGATCACAAAGATCAAATACTTCTGCCTCTTGTCTAAATAGATCAATAAAATATAAATCAGCAAGAAAGACAAAAATATGCCATGGGTCAAATTATAGGAATAAGGGCAGACAAAATTATAATTAGCAGGAGTCACCAATTGAGAGAAGGCAAATAAGGACAAAAAAGCAATACTTACCATTAAGGCCGTTATCCAATCAGTCGTGATAATAAATATTTTGTATAATAAGAAGGTCAGCCCAATGATCAGGAAAACATTAAAAACCATCAAAGTCATTAGATGGGTCCCAAAAACCTTGAACAGGAAGGCATTAAGGTAAGGCGAGAGCGGACCAAAAGAAAAAGCAATATCCCGATACAGGACACTGCCGTTATTGATCTGCCAGGGGATGTAAGCTTCCCTGCCAAAATCAACAAGGAGATCAGGCCATTTCTGCCAACTTAAAATCAGCATCAATGCCCCGACAATGAGCAGGACCAAGAAACCAACAAATTTCTGAAATTTTATGACCATGGTTTTTTAATTTAATACCTGAACAAGATTATCCGTTAAATATTCATTAAGTTTGGCGTTCGGATGACCATCGTGTTTAATGACATAATCTGACTTTTCATTCTTAGGCAAAGGAAAATTCAGCACAGCTATGCCATTTTCCTTAAGAAGACTGACAAATTCATTCAAATAAGGGTCCCGGTTCTCATCAAAAGGATATATCAACACATAAAACTTGCCGTTAAACTGCTCTTCATACAATTGTTTAGCTTTTTTGATGATTTCAACCGTCAGCTGGATGTCCTTTAACGTTAGCTTTGATGATAATGAAAAATTTATCAAATGGCAAAAATTGGATTTATCAACCATTGCATACAAAAAATAATAAAAATAAGTGATCAATGCCCTTCCTGTTTTAAAAGAACCATCCCTTTGCACAACTCCATCTTTATCTAACCGATAATAGGGAAAACCATAGATCCATGGCCGTCCCATTGTCCCCACTGCCCTGTTAAAGTGATCGTAAATAAAATAATAGACCGCTACACCCTTATTGGACTTTACTTCCTGCGGCAAACGCCCTGGTTCAAGCAAGGCCAGCATTTGCTGAGGGCCCCAGCCATGCACCGCATAATTATATACGTTATACTGCGGCATCCGTTTCCCGAGCATGTCTTGCAGCGTATCCATGTCTTTCAGACCTTCCCCATAGGCATAGGAACATCCGAATAAGATCAAATGCGACTTTAAAGGCAGATACTCCTGGCCTACTGTCCTGCGCCTGAACTCATCGGTCCTATAGGTAACATCATATATTAAAGAGCCGTCTGAATGGAATTTTCTGGCTTGATGGATACTGTTCTTCTTAAGGACATATCCCAGATTATCATCAAGCTGGGTATCATAGACTTTTTTATTGATCAAGGCGTATTTATTATAATCTCTTTTATTTTGCAGGATAAGATAGGATGTCAATTCAACAATAAAAATAACGGTTATGACGGTAACAATAAGCAGGGATAAATTAAGAAACTTCAGTCCAACTTTCATATTATTCATTGTTCCGGCTCTTCACTTTTGACCTCTAATCGCGTCACGATCAGATCAGCCAAGATCCCCAGTATCCCAACGAAAATACCGCTAAGGATCAAGAAAAAACCCACCCAGGTTGCATGAACAGTATAAGGCGCCATCAAAATACCCATCAGGACCAGTATAAATGCCACTGGAAATAAAATTCGCTTGGGGTAAAAATACATCATAAAACGGCACACACTAAAAAGCACATAAGCGGTGTCTTTGATCGGATGGAATTTTGACTGGCCCCCTATCCTTTGATGATACTCAGTCGGGATATATTTAACCGAACGCTGATTACATAAAAAAGCCAGAGTGATCAAAGGACAATGCGAGAACTTGTCCGGAATGACCCAAAGATAAGGCAGGATTAGATCACGTTTAAAAGCTTTTAAGCCTGTTTGAAGGTCCGGGATCATTTTATTGGCCAGCAAGCTGACGAACATCCTGACGAGCCATTTGGCCGGTGTTCGTAAGATCGGCAAATCACCCTTTTCGCTGGTCCTGGCTCCATTGACCTGATCAAATTCCGGGAAATATTCCAGCATCTTGGGGATATCTGCGGCGGTATAGGTGCCGTCCGCATCAAGCATCGCCATCAGCGGAGCTTGGGCCGCCAGGACGCCTGTTTTAAAGGCAGCACCGGCACCCCGTCTGTGGTGATGACGGATGACCCGGCAATTTAATTGTTGGGCGATTGAAAAACTTTTATCCGTACTGCCGTCATCAACGACCAGTATCTCATAGGAATATGGCTGGTCTTTGAACGCGGCACGGATATCACTGATGACATGAGGCAGGGCTTCTTGCTCATTAAAGCACATCAATAAAACTGTTACGTCCGCCATAATGTCAGGATCGTTGCTATCAGCTGAAGATTAAGAAAACTATAGGTCGCGTTTAGCGCAAAAAGTTTCCAAGACTTACCTTCCCATGTCACGGTCCCGAACAAGGTGGGCAGATAAAAACCTAGCCAGATAAAAAAAGCCGCGCCGAAACTGCAGTAAGGTTTGTAGATATTGATATAATAGGCCAGCACAAAGGTCGTTAAGATCACACCAAAAAGCGTCAAGGGCAACGCCCAGGGTTTGGGGTTGCATTCCCCGATCTTTAACCCCATTAATTGCGCCCATGTTTTACCGAATAGCGGCCCGTACCATAAAAACCCAAAGATAAAACTCGCTGCTATGGCTGCCCCTAATACCACATAATTTGCGTGTGTAAATGGACACATCATTGCCTCCTTTGTGGTGGTTAACAGCCCAATTATACACTAAGCAGGGATGTATTTGAATGATTTATCGCGCGTATTTGAATTTCTTGTTAACACCACCTGGCTTCTTTTTCCAGGGTTTGGCCGTCCCCCGACCCTTCCTTATTTCCCAATCTTTAGGTCCGGAAGATCTCGAAGGTTTATGAATTTTCTTTTCATGGATAATAGGCGCTTTAAATTCAGCGGAATTACCATTATTGGATTCAAGTTTCAGCCTTTTGATCTCTTTATAATCTTTTTTAGGCTTGACTGGCTTGGGACGTTCGGCACTGACGCTTAAGGGCCGGCCCATGAATTCCTTTTCATTCAAGCCCTCGATAGCTGCCTGGGCTTGAAGATCATCCGGCATGGTCACAAAACCAAAGCCTCGTGAATTCTTGCCGGATTTCTTCTTGATACTGACAGCAGTGACCGGGCCAAAGGCTTCAAAAATGACTTTGACCTCGTTTTCTGTCGCTTGAAAAGAGAGATTACCCACAAATATATTCATCTTTGTTTTCCTTTACGATCAAGCATCTTTTCCGCCGACTAATTTCCGGAAATTCTTGAGGCTGTAAAATGGTGTGTCCACCGCGATCTGATTGATCAAGGTGGCTGGGATGGAGCCGCCGGGGTCAGTATGCTGTTGGAAGAATATTTCCGTTTGGCTCGGTGATAGGGATTTAAAGGTCCATAAAGATTTGATGGAATGGACGCGTATCATGCCTTTGACAAGAGGAAGCCTGTCAGGAAGGGCTGTTAGAGAATAATTTACTTCCCCCTTATCCGTGTCTTCAAGACGGGTCCGCCTAAATACAAAATCCCGGGCAGCTACCGGCCAAGGTAAATGCAGGACCAAATAGATGACTTCCTGTTTGGGATTATCTTTCTCCACGAGTTCTGAATGGACACATTGAAAATACCAGCGAGGGATCTGTTTTTCGTCTTCGAAAAGGGCTATGGCCTTGGATATCGGCGCGTCCACAATAACATTGGCCTTATATTCAAGGATCGGCGAACCAGGGACCTTACGGGTATAGACTGGAATACCTTCCAGAGTTTCCCTTAATTGCCAAGGACTTTGCTCGGCATTAAGGACACTCGAAAATATCAAACTATACAAAAATAAAGCTGTTAGAAAAAATCTCACTATGCCTGTCCCTTATTATTATTTAAATTAGTAGGCTCGGATTATAACCTTATTGATATTTAAAAGCAAGTTAAGCTATTGTTAAGTTAATTGACCTTGACTTTGAAGACCAATTTCTTGACTAAACCCTTATAGCCTTCAAACGAACATGACGGCCGATGCGGTTCTTGGGGATAAAAAACTGCAAACTCATTGGCAGAAACCACCAGATCAGAGGCTGGGCCTGAATTCTTTAAAAAAAGATAATCCCCTTTTGGATCATAACTGTTGAGTGGCGTCAGGTCTTTCAAACGGGCGGTCTGCATTATTTCAGTCCCGATAACAACATACTGCACATCGGCATACTTTAGATGCATTTCAAAAGAATTTTCTTGGGCTGGCTTGGGAACATAGCTCATGATACGGACAAACAAATCCCGTCCCTCTATTTCTACCTCGCCATCAGGCAAACCGGCACAATCATGCTCAGCAAGAAATCTTAATATGGCCTGCGTTTTAGGCACGCCATAACGGCCCAACTGATCAATATTATCAGTGATCATAAGACCCCCTGAAAAGTCCGTCGATGGATAATGGATGCCCCATGTTTTTTGATGGCCAAACGATGGTCTTTGGTGGGATAACCTTTATGCTTGGCAAAGCCATACTGCGGGAAGATCTTATCATAAACACCTAAAATGCGGTCCCGGTAAACCTTGGCGATGATGGAAGCACAAGCGATGGACAGCGATTTGCCATCCCCACCGATGATGGTCTTATATTGGTAAGGTAATTGCGTCCTGAACATATTACCATCAACCAGGACAATGAGCTGTTGAAGAAAATTTTTTTGTGAAGAAATTTCTTCCGGCATGCTGCGGACCAATTCCTTAACAGCCATTTCCATGGCCAAGTGGGAAGCATTGAGGATATTGACGATATCAATGATCTTCTCACTCATGATGCCTATGCCGATATAGGCTTTCTCAGAGATCTCAATAAAAGCTTTTTCACGGGCCCTGGGTGTCAATTTCTTCGAATCATTGATCGTATTTTTAAAATCCAATTGCTTCAAACATACGGCTGCCGCCACCACCGGTCCGGCCAAAGGCCCTCGTCCAGCTTCATCGACGCCTAAAATAAAACGCAAGCCTTTGAGTTGGGCTTGCGTTTCATAATAAAGCATGTCTGCTTTAGGCAGCATCAATTATTGAGCAGCGTTCTGGTCAACCTGAACGCGTGATTTTTTCCCTAAACGGTCACGGAGATAATATAATTTGGCACGTTTAATGATACCTTTGGTAATGACCTCGATCTTATCGATCACCGGAGAATTGACCGGGAAGGTCCTTTCGACCCCTTCACCAAAAGAGATCTTACGCACGGTGAAAGCGGCACCCAAACCAATACCCGTCTTTTTGATCACAGTACCTTCAAAAGGATGGATGCGGACTTTATCGGCTTCCTTGACCTTGATCTTCATTTTCACGGTATCGCCGACGTCAAAGACAGGAATGTCATGACGCAAATTTTGTTTACTGACTGAAGCCATTTTCTCAAGACTGCTCGCTATCATTTCAAACTCTCCTTTTAGGACCCCGCTGTTGGGCCAACTGGCCAAGCGGGGCTTTAAATATTCTTCTTATCCATCAGGTCCGGCCGGACCTCCTTGGTCTTGGCCAAAGCTTTTGAATTTCGCCAGATCTCAATGGTTTTATGATTGCCAGATAATAACACATCCGGTATCTTTATACCACGAAAATTTGCCGGCCGGGTGTATTGAGGGCCCTCCAGCAAATTGCCCTCAAAGGACTCATGGACCAGGGATTCATCCTTGCCCAAGACCCCGGGGACCAGGCGTGTGACCGCATCGACGATGATCATGGCCGGCAGCTCACCCCCGGTCAATACATAATCCCCGACCGAGATCTCCTCATCCACCAGAAGCTCCCGTACCCGCTCGTCGATCCCTTCATAATGACCACAGATAATAATCAAATTCCGGGCCTTGGTCAAGCATTTTGCGTGATTTTGTGTAAATGGCCTGCCTGACGGTGAGGTGTAGATCACACGGGCCTTGCGCCTGCCTTTAATGGCCTTGACCGCGTCAAAAAGTGGTTGCGGCATCATCACCATTCCAGGTCCGCCGCCAAACGGACGGTCATCCACTTTACGGTGTTTCTTATCCTCCGTATAATCGCGCAGGTCATGGATATGGATCGAAACCTTTTTTTTCTCCTGGGCGCGCTTAAGAATGGACTCATTGAGAATTGGCCCGAACATATCAGGAAATATGGTGATAATGTCAAATCGTAACATAATTATATCTCACTTGCGGGTCCTGTCTCGGCCTTGCTGTCAAGGTGCTCCTAATTGAAACGAGAAAGTCACAGCCTTAGCTCTTTGTGGTTTCCCTTAACTAGCCCTGAGAACCGTTACCGTCCGCCCCCTAACATCAATGCCGAGCCACCCGCCGCAATAATTTTTACACTGTATTCAATAATTCCGAACTATAATTCGTTAAAAATTCCTTCTGGAATTGGCTATAATTATCACCTTCAATAGCCGCACGTATTCTTTGCATTAGTTTAATATAAAAATACAAATTATGGTAGCTCATAAGCCTTGCACCTGTTATTTCATTCATGTTCAGTAAATGCCGGATATAAGAGCGGGTATAATTCTTGCAAACTTCGCAATCGCACTGTTCATCTAAAGGCCGCAGGTCCTTGGTATATTCGCTATTTGAAATATTGAGCTTGCCCTTATTGGTAAAAGCACTCCCATGCCTGCCGTATCTAGTCGGGATCGAACAATCAAACATATCCACCCCTAAACCAACCGCCTTAACGATCTGGTCCGGAAGCCCAATTCCCATAAAATAACGCGGTTTATCCGCCGGCAGCAAGGGAAGCGACCAATTTAAAGCATCAAACATTTCTTTGACCGATTCACCGACGCTGACACCGCCAATGGCATAGGCATCAAAACCGATCGCCAGTAATTCTTCGGCCGATTGCCGGCGCAGGTCTTCATAGCTAGATCCCTGGACAATGGCAAATAAACGCTGACCTTGCGCGTGCATGCCGGTCTTATGGAAATGCTCCTTGCATCGCGTGGCCCAAGATGTCGTACGCCTTACGGCTTTCAATGCCTTTTTTTTATCACAGGGATGAGGAGAACATTCATCCAGGGGCATGACCATATCAGACCCAAGGACCTTTTGGATTTCCATTACTTTTTCAGGGGTAAAAAAATGCATGCTCCCATCGATGTGAGAACGGAATTTGACCCCTTCATCTGTGATCTTGCGGAATTTAGTCAAACTAAAAGCTTGATACCCCCCGCTGTCTGTGAGGATGGGCCTCTCCCAGTTCATGAACTTGTGCAAACCACCGGCGTGTTCAATGATCTCAAGCCCCGGACGCAGATAAAGATGATAGGTATTAGAAAGTACTATCTCGGAATGCATGTCGTGAAGGTCGACACCTGACATGGTTTTGACCGTGCCGGTCGTGGCCACCGGCATGAAAAACGGTGTCTCTACCTTCCCATGCGGGGTTGTGATTATCCCCCTTCGGGCATTGGCGGAAGCATCTTGATGGAGCAATTCATACATAATGATGTCCCTGTTAAATGATCAACATGGCGTCGCCATAGCTGTAGAAACGGTAGCGTTGATCGATCGCTTCTTGATAAGCTTTCATCACCAGATCATATCCGCCAAAAGCGCAGACCAGCATTAATAAAGTACTGAACGGCAGATGGAAATTGGTGATCAGAGCATCGACCATTAGAAATTCATACCCGGGATAAATAAAGATATCCGTCTTGCCTTCAATGCTTTTACTTTGCGCCGCTGATTCAAGCACCCGGCAGCTGGTCGTCCCGACAGCCACCAAGGGTTTGAGATCCTTTTTTGCTTTCAGAATCCCTCGATGCACCTCAGGCTTGATATTGTAATATTCCGTATGCATCGGATGTTGCCGGATATCATTGCATTCAACAGGCTTAAATGTCCCATAATTAATGTGTAACGTCAACTCTAAAAAATGATGTCCCTTAGCCTTAAGCCCGTTGATCAGTCCCTTGGTAAAATGCAAACCCGCCGTAGGAGAAGCCACTGATCCGGGGTTTTTAGCATAAACGGTCTGATAATCTTGTCGGTCCTGGGGCGTGTCTGGCCTTTTAATATAGGGCGGCAAAGGGATATGCCCTACATCTTTTAGATATTTAAGGATATTTTTCTTGTTGAATCGGGCGATACGCTTTTCTTTGTCCATAAGGGTGGCGCTAATGCCTTGACCAAAATCGATCGTCTCACCTTCACGGATCTTTTTAAGCGGCCGCAGGAGCACTTCATAAGAATATCCATCCTCACAAGCATTCAATAAAAATAATTCAACTTCTCCGCCGCTGGCCCTGCATCCTAACAATCTCGCAGGGATCACCTTGCTGTTATTAACGACCAGTGATGCGCCCTTTGGCAAATGATCGTTCAAATGCTCAAAGGTATCATGAGTGATGGCCCTTTTAGCCCGGTTTACTATTAACAGGCGGCATTTGTCCCTGTCACCCAAAGGCTCTTGAGCTACCAGCTCTTCAGGCAGCTGATAATCATAAGACCGCAGTTGAAAGGGATCACTTGGTTTGGATTGGCTTGTAATCTTTGATCGTGTCTGTTCTTGGGAGTTCATGATAATTCTTCAACACAGATTGCGGGTAATAGTAAGCAAGGATCTGTCTGTAATTGAACTGCTGGCGGGCCATCCCTAAAGCGCCCCATTGGCACATCCCCACCCCATGACCCCAGCCCTTGCCGACTAAATCCACGTAATAACCATCCTTAATGATCTCAAAATTATTGCTCATCACCACATTAGGGCCCATCAGATCACGAAAATCTTTTCCCCGGATGATCAATTCCTGACCGTTCTTTTGGGAGATCTTCAAATGATCGATACGCTCACTGCGGTCACGGTCTACAATGGAAATATCCGCAATGGCCCCCACCTTATAGCCATGAAGATTTAATGCATCCTGAATGTCTCTTAACCTGAAATTCTTCTTCCAATGAAAATGAGGGGAATTCTGGCAAAATGGGCACGGCACCCCGCGAAGCGGGGCGATGTCCGGAACATTCCATAATTCACGGGCATCCTCGGTCATGCCGGCACAGGTGGCATGAAAGTACGCCGGGACGATCTGGTCATTATACGTCAAGACCTGTCCCCTGGTATAATCAACGGCAATGTCCGTCCGGTAACGCTCTGAATCACGGCCGCCGTAAACCTGGGAATAAATATCATTGGTCACATCATAAGGCTTGTCCGGTGAATTAATGGAATACAAGGCATACGTACGCGCGGCAACGGCCTGGGCTTTTAAAGCTTCCATCGGCCATCGGTGCGAAACCTCATGATACAAAACGCCCTTGATATAATCTTCCACGTTAATATTATTGACGACCGTGATGCGGTTGTCTTTCGTCCGGATAAAGGTGACCTCGCCCCTGAAAGGCCGCTCATCGATGATGATGGAAGCGTCACGGGAAGGCTCGATGGTCAGGCGTA
>CAZASA010000036.1:0-20176 GCA_964487685.1 uncultured Planctomycetales bacterium | reverse complement strand
GTTCCATCCTTCGTAATGATCCTGACGTGATCATGATAGGGGAGGTGCGTGATTTTGAAACAGCACAGATCGCCATTCAAATGTCTTTGACCGGTCATTTGGTATTTTCAACCTTGCATACCAATGATGCGGCCTCAGGGATAACACGACTGATCGATATCGGTATAGAGCCTTATTTGATCTCTTCATCGGTGGAATGTTTCCTGGCCCAGCGATTGGTGCGGTTATTATGTCCTGCATGCAAGAAATTGACCCCATTCACGGAATCTTTGAAAAAAGAATTTGAGTTAGGACAGCTGACCCAGGACCCGGTGATCTATGAAGCCGTGGGATGCAAGGAATGCCGTTTGACCGGCTATAGCGGCCGTCAGGCTATTTGTGAATTTTTGATCTTGAATGAAAAAATGCGGCTTATGATAACCGACCGCGCCAGCAGCAGGGAAATAAAGCACCAGGCCATCTCCGACGGCATGAAGACCTTGCGCCAGCATGGTTGGGAAAAAGTAGCTTTAGGCCTGACCAGTCCCAGTGAAGTCCTAAGGGTCACAGAAGACAATTGACACCGCAGGTGTCATCCCCGAATGTATTTGTCGGGGATCCAAATCAGAATTAATTTTTTATGCCTCAATTCTCTTACAAAGCCAAACTAGGGCCCCAAAATATGGACAGCGGTATCATTGAAGCTGATACGATCAGCGAAGCGGTGACTAAGCTGACTAACGCCGGCAAGATCCCTCTCGATATCAAGCCGTATGTCAAAGCAGTTGATCCCATCAAGTCTAAGAATGCAACGGCCGAGGTCAAAATTTCCCAGCAGGCGTTATTTCAATTTACCCGGCAATTAGCTGACCTTTTGGAGGCAGGGGTGCCGTTGGCCCGATGCATGGAATTACTCTCTCGCCAGCGGCAGTTTCCGGTGATGGTGGGGATCATCGAATCCATGACGGTTTTATTGCAGCAAGGGGGAAGCCTTTCCATTGCCTTGGCCAAATACCCCAAGATATTTTCACCTTTATACATCCATACTGTTAAAGCCGCCGAAAGCAGCGGTCAATTGCCTTTGGTATTAAACCGTCTCGCCCAATTCCTCGAAACTGACATGCAAATGCAGGCCAAGGTCAAATCGAGTTTATTATACCCGGCGATCATTTTTTTGGTGGGGCTCTTGACGCTTTTTGTTTTGTTGTCTTTTGTTTTGCCGCGCCTGACAATGATGTTCGATGATTTTGGCGCGCAATTACCTTTAGCGACCAGGATCGTCGTCGCTGTAAGCCAACTCTTCGCGCATTTTTGGTGGTTGATGGTAGTTGTCATTACAGGAGCTGTTTGTTGGGCCCGTTCCTATTTAAAAACACCCGCGGGAAAAGCTTCATTGGATGCTTTTACGCTGAAAGTCCCGCTCTTAAAATCATTCATCGAGAATACCCAATTAAGCCGGTTTTCAAGGACGCTTGGGATGTTATTGGAAAGCGGCGTGCCCATTGTGACGGCGTTGGAATCCGTGGTCCTGGTCGTTGATAATATCGCTTTGCAGGACGAGGTGAGGAAAATAGCTTTTAGGGTAAAAGCAGGGATGAGCCTGACACAGGCGATCAAAGCAAGCGCACTTTTCCCTGAAATGGCTGTTGATTTGATTGCCGTTGGCCAGGAAAGTGGTAAACTGGAAAGAGGATTGTATAAATTGGCTGCTAATTGTGAGCGCTCAAGCCAAGATATGGCCCAAACCTTTGTGACGATCCTTGGACCGGCGGTTTTGGTTGTGGTGGTGGGCATGGTTGGATTTATGATCGTAGCCATGCTTTTGCCGATGTTTCAGATGAATATGATCATTAATTGAGGAGATAGATATGTTCCAAACACAAAAGCGAGGCTTTACTCTAATTGAGATCATGCTAGTCGTGATCATTATCGGGATCTTGGTTGCGATGATCGTCCCGAATATCGCCGGTCGCAGTGAACAGGCGCGCAGGACGGCTGCCCGGACTGACATAGAATCAAACTTGGGCACGGCCCTGGATTTGTATCGGATGGATGCCGGTAGCTATCCTACGACCGAACAGGGTTTAAGCGCTTTATTGACTGAGCCCAGCACTTCTCCAACGCCAGCCCAGTGGAACGGGCCCTATTTAAAGAAAAAACAGGTCCCCAAGGATCCTTGGGGGCATGACTATGTATATGTAGCTCCCGGCGTTAATAATCCGGAAAGCTATGACCTTTCATCAATGGGGCCAGATGGCGTGCAAGACACCCATTCCATTACAAATTGGGGAAATGAAGAAAAATAGCGCATTTACCCTTATTGAGCTTTTATTGGTCATCACTATCATCGGGATCGTTATGGCATTGGCAGTACCGAATTTTTCAAGAGGGTATTCACAATTTCAGTTAAATAAGACGGCCGATGATCTTCTAAGTGTGAGCCGTTGGGCGCAGGCGATGGCGATCGGCCAGGAGCGCACTTACGCCTTGACATTTCCCGGAGACCGGCGTTCTTATCAATTGCAATACATCAATAGCGAGAATAACAGCGATGGGACCCCTAGCTTTGTGCCGGTAAAAGGAACCCTGGGACGATCGCACATGGTCCCGGACAATGTTCATTTAGATATTCATGATGACAATATAGAATTTTATCCGGACGGTACCATAGACCCGGCAACGGTTGAATTATCTTCGTCTGGAAAGAAAATTGGGTTATCCACGATCGAAGAGCGCGGGATGATGACTAAGGTGGACAATGAATAAGGGTGTTCAAGGATTCATGCTTCTTGAAGCTATCTTGACCTTGGTCATCGTTAGTATTTGTCTGACCTTTATTGCGCAATCATTATTGACGAATTTTCGCACCGGCGTGCGGTTCCAGGAAACGATAAGGTCCTTATTGGCCATGGAAAATAAATCAGGCCTTTTATATGCCACTTCTGCTTCGGATGATCAGCTAGATTCTAGTCCGCAGGCATTGGACAAACCTTTTGATAAATTTACGGCCTCTGCAAGTGCCGACACGATCAATGATCATTTAAAAAAGGTCGGGATCAAATTGTATTGGCCGGCAGGAGCGGCCCAGGGGCATTTGGACCTGACAACGATCATTTATAATCCCAATGAAACTTAAACGAGTATTCAAATGGTCCAAAGGATTCACCCTTGTTGAGCTTTTATTGGGATTGGCGATCACGGCGATCATCGGTACTTGTATTGCCAGTATGTTTTGGTCAGCGATGAAGCTGGACGATAAAATGCGGCGCGTCCATAACAATTATATGGAAGTGCTGATGGCCGACCAAGCCATGAGCCACGACCTGGAGAATGCGCTCAACCTTGATTTTTCTGCCAGTTATCCTGATGCCCAGATATTTGACGGCCAGAATACCGAGTTTTCTTTTATAACACAAACTCCCAAGGGCATCAAACACGTGCATTATTATAGCGGATTATTGGGAGGTCCTACGGCACAATCGATGATCGGACGCGTGGTTAATCCATCCAGCGCAGATGCTGTTTATACCAAGGACACCCTGCCGATCGAATTTTTGGTCCGTCAGGAAAGTAGTTTGGCGGATTGGTTGAACGGGACAAATACTTCGACAACCACTCAGATCGTGGCGGCGGGATTGAAAAAGGGGAGTTTTAATTGCCAATATGCTCCTTATTCTAAAACCCTCCATACAGAAGGTGCGCAAGCAGTGGAATACCAGGATACATGGGATAAAAAATGGCTGCCCATGGCGGTTTCCTGTAGTTTTGTATTATTTGATCCGCATAAGCCTGATGGAGGGCTGATGTTTAAACGTGATATGTATTTGGCCCCGGTGGTAAATTATCAACATGGACAATAAAGGGGTCGTATTAATTATGGCGTTGTGGGTCTTGCTGGTTTTGTCCTTGATAGCCTGGGGATTGAGCAGGCGCTCTTCCTTGGAAGTATCCGTATTGGATACTTACCGCGGGAAATTACGCAGTTATGCGGCCGCGCGGGCGGGGCTCAATACCATGCTTGACCTGTTGCAAAGATCTCCGTCGGGTAAAGACACCTTGTATTCGGCGGGCATCAGCATTGACCCCACCAAGTCCCCGGAGGATATTTTTGGGCACATCGATACCGGAGAAAATGCTTATGCCATCGTCCAATGGCCGGCCAGGGATTTTAGTACCGGAGGGACAAATCCTCAGATGGAATATGGATTAGGTGATGAAGAAGGACGCATCAATATCAATGCCATAGGCATTACCAATTATCAGATCCTAAGCGCGCTTTTACAGCAAAAAGGTTTGTCGCAGTCTGATGGGGACAAGTTAGCCTTGGCCATTATTAATTTTACGGGAGTAAACTCCGTTGTGAGCAACAATAATTTTTCCATGACCTTGGATGATTCGGTCTTAAAGCCCAAGAACAAGCATTATGAGAACATCCTTGAATTGATGGATGTTCAGGGGATGACCAAGGAGATATTCGACAAGATCAAGGATGATGTGACTGTTTTTGGAGACGTGCAGAATGGCTTATGGATCGATACGGATACCGCTAATAATGATGTGATACTAGCCGTAGCCTCGGCCGCGGCACGTCTTAATCCATCCATCAATGCTACGGACATCACCACCCAAGCCAACACGATCCGGGACGGCGCAGATGGGATCTCATTTACGTCGGACGATGGGGTCGGATCCATTACTACGGTCAATGATCCTAATTGGCCTGCCGCCTTGCAGGAAGGGGTTTCCAGTTATTACCGGGCAAGGGTGGTTGGTGTGGACGGGGATAGCGGTACGCGTACGGTCTTGGAGGCGGTGATCCACCGTCCTCAAGGATCGCCTGGAGAGATCGTTTCCTGGCAAAGGGACCAACTATGAAGTCAAATGCGGTGTTCCATATCAGTGAAGGGACCATAAAATTCCTGCAGGTGTCAGGCGCGCAAAAGAAGGCTGTGTCTGCCGTTGAGATTATCGATATCAAGAAACAAAGCGATGCCCAGATCAGCAAAACTCTGTCCGTGTTTATCAAGGAGCAGAAATTAAATTTCCATGATACGAGGGTGACCATTGTGGTCCCGCGTTCCAGGGCCATTTTAAGGCTGCTTGTTTTTCCTACACATAAGGAAACTGAGATACGATCAATGATCGACTTGCAGGTCGGCACCCGTATCCCGTATTCCAGGGAAGAAGTTGAGATCGGATTTCAGGTCCTTTCCAGGACCGCGGACGGTTACGCGAAAGTCGCCGTGGTCATTGTCCCCAAAGACATCATTTTGCGCTATTGGCAGATCTTTTTAGATGCCAAGGTCCCGGTGCATGGGATCACGATCTCATCGATCGGCCTATGGTTATTATACCAGCAGCAAATGGACCTTTCGGATAAACCCGTCGCTATTTTTGACCTTGATGTCAACCATAGCGAGGTCTGCCTTTGCATTCAGTCGCAATGGTTGACCTCACGCGAGATACCCGTGGGTTTTGAACAAATGCAAAGCGATGGGTATGGGGGGATCATCAAGCAATGGGAATTGACGCAGAATAACATTATTAGCGATAAATTTACCGAGGTCATGGATTCTGTTTATTTAGTCGCTTCCGCCAATCGTGCCTATGCACTTGCCGTTGAAATGGCAAAGATCCAGAGTGATCTGAAGATCAAGGAGATATTGCTCACTCAAAGCTTGCCTGTGGCCCGGGGGTTTCAATGGCCTAAATTGGTCATCGAAGATGGGGTGTCGATCGCGTCATTGGTAGGCATTGCTTTTAGTAATGAAACGCCGCCCATTGACCTCATCCCCAGGGCGGTGAAACAAACCCAGGAATTAAAGGGCTACAAACGCCAGTTGATCATTTTAGGTATATGGGCCGCAGCAGCATTGATCTCTTTAGGGCTGGCCTTAGGGGTGGGATTTTTCAAGAAAAATGTACAGTTAGCAAGCCTTGAGGACCAGCTGCGTGAGACAAAACATGACGCTTTGAAAGTCGAGAACCAATTGCAAAAAGTCCAGGATATTGAAATGCTCATCAAAAACCGGTTGATCTTTTCTGACCTGGCCCGTGAAATATACCGGCTTTTGCCTTATCATGTATATTTGGTGAACATTACTATCAACAATGGGAACACCTTATCGCTCGAGGGTATGTCACTGAATTCGGTTGAGATTAATCAATTCCAGAGAGATATGGTCCTATCCCCGACATTTACCAATGTCAGTCTTGATTATGTGAATAAACGGATCAATCAGCAGGGTGAAGTGGATTATTTCAAGATCACCTGTACGCTAAGGTCTGTGAACGGTGGAAAATGAATAAACTTAATCAACTCAATCAACGGGAAATAATCATCCTGGTTGTGACCATTGTCCTGGCTGTTGTTTTTTTTGTCTTTCAATTTGTGATCAAGCCCATGCACGAAGGGTCGGTCGACATTAATGGCCAATTGCGCGTGGTCAAGGCCAATCTGATCAAAGCCAGGCAAATGGTGGCCCAAAAGCCATTGGTCGAGGCCAGGTACCAAAATCTGGTGGACTTGATCGGGGTGGTTGATTCCGAAGATGCCCAAATGCCGATGATCATCTCCAAGATCGAGACTTCAGCCCGCGAAAGTAATATCCATATCGCCAATATCCAGCCGCAAAAAACGGTCACCCAAAAAGAAGCCAGGTTCCTGGCTGTTGAATTGGAGATCGACGGTCAATGGCTGGACATTGTTCAATTCCTGTATTTGCTCCAACAAAAACCGAATTTTTATTTTATCAATGAGATAAATTTGGAGAAATATTCCGGTACGGTAAGTTCCCTTCGCGGCCGCATCGTTGTCTCCCGCATGTGCCTGACCAATCCTTGATAAATCCTTCTTTACAGCCGGCTTTAAGTCTGGTATAAAAGGTAACTTTGCGCCTGTAGCTCAACTGGATAGAGCATCAGTCTACGGAACTGAGGGTTACAAGTTCGAATCTTGTCAGGCGCGCCAGTTTTTTTCTTGTCATTACAATTGATAGATGCTCAGGATCTTTAAGCCCTCCACCTTGATAGAATAAATCTCTTCCTTATAAGGCCAATCTTGCGGGTATCGGTACTGGACAATGAAATATTTTGGCGTTGTTTTAGTATCGGCGAACACCAGGCGTTTGCGGTCGGCTTTCGGAAGAAAATAGAAATTGATATGGCCCGGATCGATAATATTAAATTTGACCTTAATCGAAGATGACTTGTCGGTTTTTAGGATATATTCCAGGGCTTGTTTGTCGGAATTTCCCCAATCATTCAATTCAAAATTGGCTTTGATCTCATCAGGGCTTTTCCCCGCCAAAGAATTAAAATAAACGTCTTCAAAAGGATGGTTTCTGATCATAAATTCGGCAACAGAAATGATGCCGGCCAGTAATAAAAGGGCCAAGACCAAACGGGCAAAGACAAGGCTTTCCCAGAGATATTTGAAGCCGGAAACCGCCAGTAGCACAAGGGCCGGATAAATAAAGAATAATTGCCGCCATGAGTCATATATTTTCCCTTGGGTAAAAAGGAGAGGGACAAAAAACCATAGAAGAAAAATGATCGTGTTTTTTTTGGTCTCTGAATTTCCTAGATGATTTACGAAAAGTGCTTTTGTGGATGAGAGACATCCTATTAAAAATAAGAAAATGTACATGATGGGGGTTGATATCAATATCCATACAGGGACGTAATGCCAGGGCAGGTTATAAAGGTGGTATTTTTTCCCAAGATAAAAAACTTGATAAGGCAACGCAATGTTTTTAATGGCTGTATTTTTAAATATTAAAAGGACATGGGCGTATGGATGTGACCATAAAAGCGGACAAAATAAGATAAAGAACACGAAAAATAGAGCCAGGTAAATAAAAAACAGTTTTATGTTCTTAGGACTATGTTCATTTCTTAAAGATAAACCAGTAAGAAACACTAGCAGGATGCCGATGGTCCGGATATCAGCGGCCATGGCACAAGTTAGGGCGCTTAAAATGGCCATGCCAGGTGTTTTATTGTTTAAAAAGCGCAGCAGCGTAAAGACAGCCAGGAGAAAGAAAACTAAGAATCCGATATCCATCGTATTATAAAAGGCATGGTTAAACTGGCGGGGGCTTAATATAAGGAAGGCAGATCCTAATAAGGCTAATTTCCAGTTCCGAAAATGGCCCAGACATAAGAAATAAAAAATAATGGTGCCAAGGAAGAATAACAGGAAAATGCTTAGATGGCGCAGCAGGATGATCTGCCGGATATCGGTCAAATGAAGGTAGTTTCTAAGTAGTGTTAAGCTGATCTCTAGAAAAGGGCCATGGGTCAAATCCATTAAGTTAGGTGTATGAAAAGCAGGAGAAACTGTGTAATTTGTCCAGCGTTCCCCGTAGGTTTCATTATTTTGTTCATCATAATGAGCGCCGTAATCTTTAAAGATCATGAATCCTATCAGCAGAAAACAGCTGAAGAATGCAAACACGATCAAATGCCGGTTTTTTTCGATGGCGGCTATCATGGTTTTAAGAATTTTAGTTTTTCAAAGATCAATTCCTTGCTGGGAGAGAATATAATAATATAGTTATTTTCAAATATCAGGAACTTGTCGTTGCCGATGATTTTTTGGATCATATTTAGTTTGTCGATGGCGACGACCAATACAACAGGCTGGCCGATTATTAAGGCGCGGTCAGCTTCCAGGGGATACTGCGGCATTCTGTCCCAACATTTTTTCCAGCGGGGGATGATCTGTTGGTCGCTTAAAAAAAGCAATTCCCAAAAATTATAATCATCCAAACAATAAACATACTTGATATGGTGTTGATCAAGGAAGGAAATTAAGCCGCGGACTTTTTGCTCATAAGTCATTCCTTTTAATGATAACTCATGGGACAAGGCTATTGAGCCAAAGGTAAAAAGGATGCTGAATAAAATGATAAAAATGGCTTTGAATACAGGATGTTTTTGCCACCAGTCAAAATACAAAACTCCCAGCCAAAGGATTGAAAAAACACTAAGGGCCAAGAGATACCTGACAGTATATCCGTGGGGATTTAAGAAGGTTGATAAGACGATCAAGGTCAATACACATAAGAACAAAATAGCAGCCAATGGATCGCCTTTTCGGGAAGCCAAAAGAAAAAGCTGAAGGATAGATCCTACGATCAACAAAAAGATCAAAACCAAGACAAACCCGTGTGAAAAGGGGGCAGAACATACCTGGCATAAAGCTCCGGGGATGTGTTTGATGATGCCAAGGATGGAATGGTCTTTGTGTCCGCCAAAAATATCAGGATGCCAATAATTGTAATTAAATTCAAAAAGAAGCATGAATTTTGAGAACGTAAATAAGGTCAAAAGCCCGCTTAAGTAACTAAGCAATGCTCCCATACTTTTATTCTTCCATAAAAAATAAGCTGAGAGGATGAAGGTCAGGATCGAAAAATTAGCTTGGGAGATAAGGTTAAGATAGCACAATGCTCCCAGACAGAAAAATTCCCAGCGTTTCAGGGATTTTTCCTTTTTGACCCACCAATAGAAAATGATGGAAGTCAAAAGAAAAGCAGTGATATAGCCGCCCCTGGCTTTCATGGACCAGCTCATCCAGGCAGGGGAAAGGACAAGCAATACAATGACCATGAAACCATAAGCTCTATTTGTTAAGATGGCCATGGCGCGGTAATAGAAGCATGAACCAATTGCCCAAAGGATCAGCATGGCGGATTCTAATGAAACAAAACTCACTCCCCATGCCTTGAAGGCCAAGGCAGCGGCAATGGTTTCGATCCAGGCAAAACCATAGGCCTGCCCAATGAAATAAAAGGGGAGTTCGTGGTGTTCCAAGGCGCGCTGGGCCATGATCCCTAAGACACATTCATCGTTATCAATGATAAGACCGGGGTTTAACAGATGGGGCAGGTGGGAAAAGAAGCATATGGCCAGGATCCCTGTGATCCCAAGCCAGTCGCTTTTTATGATTTTTGAAACCAGGCTTTTATGTGTCATCAAGGTCCTAATATGTTTTCTTTTAAAATTCTATGTAATCGGCCTATGCCTGTCAAGACCAAAGGCTGTAAAATCAATTGGCAATTTGAAGAAATTACATTAGAATTATCATTCTTATGAGATCGAACCCTCAGGCAACTAATTCTTTTACCGTCATTTCCGGTTTGGCGCATGAATTGGACTCTCCGTTAAAGTCTATTCTGACGCGTACCCAAAAACTTATCAATGATTATAAAAACCGTGATTTTGAGTTCATTTCATTTAAGGATTTTAAGGTCATCATTTCGACCCTTGAACATTTAGAACGCCAGCTGGAACATTGTTCCCAGACAACCAGCCGCATGTTATATGTGGGCAAACGCCATGCCCGTCTGGAGAAGGACAATTGCCAGATCAATGAAGTCATCAAGAATATTGTTGGCGACTTAAGCCAACAAATTAAATCTGCCCATATTAAATTAGTGTCAAGATTAGGTAAAGAATTGCCTTTGGTCAATGTCGGCCCTGTTGAATGCCACCAGATCATCCATAATGTGATCATTAATTCTATCCAAGCCATGCCTGGCGGAGGTACGATCAAGGTAAGGACCTTCATGAATAAAGCCAGCGGGGTCATCGGTATCGAAGTGGTGGATGAAGGGGTGGGGATCGCACCGGACCATTTGAACAAGGTATTCGAGCCATTTTTTACGACCAAGGAGCGCGGCATTGACAAAAGTTCCGGTTTGGGCCTTTCGATCATTTATTCAATTATCCAGGCTGCCGGCGGAACAGTCCAAATTAAAAGTTCCCTGCGCAAGGGCACCACAGTCCAGATATCCCTTCCGGCGTATCGATCCAAATAAATATGCCTAATGTTGATGAAATTTTTATGAATGAAGCCATCCGGCAGGCCAAGATGGCTGCCGCGGAAGATGAAGTGCCGGTGGGGGCTGTGATCGTCCATGAACGCAAGATAATCGCCAAAGCCCATAATCAAATTGAGATTTTAAAGGACCCAACAGCCCATGCCGAAATGATCGCTGTCACCCAAGCGGCAAATTATCTCTCATCGAAGTGGTTGCGGGATTGCACCCTCTATGTTACAATCGAACCTTGTTCTATGTGCGCCGGAGCATTGGTTTTAGCGCGGATTGGCCGGGTTTGTTTTGGGGCCAAAGACCCCAAGACCGGGGCTTGCGGGTCGGTTGTCAATATAGCTGATCATAAGTCCTTGAACCACCGCATCTCTGTGGACGGCGGTATCCTGGCCGAAGAATGCTCAGGGGTTCTTAGTGAGTTTTTTCAAAGGAAGCGAAAAGAAAAAAGAATATAGAGAATTAAGGGAGAGGTGGGTCGAAGCGTGGAGAATAGCAGCGACACAACACCTCTCCTTGTTCTGAGTATATTTGGATAGTAATTTTGTATTTGAAAGTAAGATTTTTGTAAGGAGAGGTGGCAGAGTGGCCGATTGCAATTGCCTGCTAAGCAATTGACCGGGAAACTGGTCCCAGGGTTCGAATCCCTGCCTCTCCGCCATTGAATTTATGTCTAAATATAATAATATATTAAAGAAATTCAAGAATAAGCGGATCTTGGTCATCGGCGATGTGGTGCTTGACCGTTATATTAAAGGAAGCGTTTCGCGGATATCTCCGGAAGCACCGGTCCCCATTGTCCTTCAAGAAGAGTCTTTTTATACGCCGGGTGGTGCTGCCAACGTGGCTAATAATCTGGCCAGCCTAGGGGCTGATGTTACCCTGGTCAGCAAGATCGGGGATGACATTGAGGGTAGTATCCTTAAAAGTGAACTGCGTAAACGAAACATTCATTCTAAAGGCCTTTTTGTTGACCGCAATATTGATACTATTTTTAAAACACGTATCATTGCCCAGCGCCAGCAGATCGTGCGTTTAGACAGGGAAAGGCCACGCAATGGCGGAGTTGACATTGTCAAAGAGGGCAAAATACTCCCATTCCTTCGACGTCATTTGAAGGAATATCAGGCGGTCATTATTTCTGATTACGGCAAGGGTTTCATTGATGCGAGATTATTGTCTCAGGTTCATGAATTGGCCGTGCAAAATAAATTGCTTGTCGTGGTGGATCCGAAACTAGAAGATCTGCGTGAATACGGCCAGGTAACTTGTATCACGCCAAATAAAAAAGAAGCTGAAGCCGCCTTAAAGAATATTTCAGAAGCAACCCGTAAAGCTTGCGGTATTCAATCAACAAAGTTGGATACAACAAAGGATATTGAAAGCAATGGCAGCGGGCTATTAAATTATCTAGGTATTGAATCTTTGTTGATCACCTTGGGTGAGCAGGGGATGTATCTTTTTGAACTTAATAAAAAACCATTCCCAATACCTACGATGGCCCGTCAGGTTTATGACGTTTCCGGCGCGGGGGACACGGTCATCGCTGTTTTTGCTTTATGTATGGCGGCAGGTGCGGATAAATCCTATGCGGCCAGGATCGCCAATTGTGCGGCCGGGATCGTGGTTGGTAAAATGGGGGCAGTGGCCGTGGGATTGGATGAATTAAAAAAAGCGATCGGGGCTGTTTAAATGAAGGCCATCGGGGTCATTCCGGCCCGGTATGCATCCAGCCGTTTCCCGGGCAAGGTTTTGGCCAAGATCGGCGGAAAACCGCTGATCCAGCACGTTTGGGAAAAGGCCTCGCTTTGCAAGGAACTTGATGAAGTCTTGATCGCCTGCGATCATACAGATATTTTTAAGGCAGCCAAGGATTTTAACGCGCGGGTGGTCATGACCGACCTTCGCCATCCCTCAGGTTCAGACCGGATTGCCGAGGCTGTTGGGGCCCTTAAGGTGGATATTGTGGTCAATATCCAGGGTGATGAGCCTTTTATCGATCCTAGGACCATCGGAAGTTTATGCGCTCTTTTAAAGCAGGATGACAAGGTCCTGATAGGTACCGTGATCAAGAAGATCGCGGATGATACTGAATTCAAGAACCCTAACGTGGTCAAATGCGTTATCGATGATCAGGGTTTTGCTTTGTATTTTTCCAGGTCTCCGATACCGTATCACCGTTCTTCGTCAGGGACTGTAAATTATAAGCATTTGGGGCTTTATGCCTATCGTAAAGATTTTTTAATGCAATTTAAGGATTGGCCCAAAGGCATTTTGGAATCGACCGAAGAGCTGGAGCAATTACGCGTGCTGGAGCGGGGTGTAAAGATCAAGACGACATTAACAGATTTTGAGTCGATCGCGGTGGACACACCGCAAGACTTACAGAAAGCACAGGCATGGTACGACAAGTTAAAATAAATGATAAGGTGATCTTCGGCGGCAATAAGCCATTGGTGCTGATCGCCGGCCCTTGTGTGATCGAATCCGCTGACAGTACATTAAAGATCGCCGAGGCGATCAAGAAGATCACCTCAAAATTGCGCATTCCTTTTGTTTTCAAGGCAAGCTTTGATAAGGCCAATCGTACTTCGATCAAGTCTTTCCGAGGTCCGGGACTTTATGAAGGTTTGAAAGTACTTTCTTCGGTCAGGTCCAAGATCGGGGTGCCGATACTTTCTGACGTGCATGATGTCAATCAGGCCCAAATGGCAGGCGAGATCCTGGATATTATTCAAATACCGGCTTTTTTATGCCGCCAAACGGATTTGATCATCACAGCCGCCCAGACGGGGAAAGTAGTCAATGTGAAAAAAGGGCAGTTCATGGCGCCTTGGGACATTAGCGGGATCATTAAAAAAATGCAGGAAGCCGGCAATAATAATTTACTTTTGACCGAACGGGGCGTTTCTTTTGGTTATAATAATCTGGTCTCTGATTTCAGGTCACTGGCTATAATGAGGTCTTGCGGTTATCCGGTGATCTTTGATGCCACGCACAGCGTGCAGAAACCAGGTGGTTTGGGAACATCGACCGGCGGTGAAAGTCAATACATACCGCTTTTGGCCCGATGCGCTGTCGCGGCAGGTGTGGATGGTATTTTCATGGAAACGCATCCTTATCCATCTAAAGCCCTTTCTGACGGGCCTAATACCTTACCCTTAAAAAATTTAGAAGCCTTGTTAAAAAATTTAATGGCCATTGATCGGATCACAGACAAAAATGCTTAAACGTGCCAAGGATGTTTTGACAATCGAAGCCCGTGCCATTGCCTTAATGATGAGACGGCTAGACCATCATTTTGAATCAGCGGTAGACATGCTCGCTAAATGCAACGGCCGTGTCATTGTCTGCGGTATGGGCAAAAGCGGGATCGTTGCCCGCAAGATCGCGGCCACCTTGTCATCAACCGGGACACCCAGCATTTTTTTGCATAGTGCCGAGGCGGTGCATGGTGATCTGGGACAGGTCACGTCTAAAGATATCGTGATCCTTATTTCCCAAAGCGGGGAGACGGAAGAAACGGTGCGTCTTTTGCCGTTGGTAAGAAAAATCGGCACCAAGATTATGGTGATGACAGGCAACACCAAATCAACCCTTGCCCGTTATGGGGATGTGGTCCTGAATATTCACGTCAATGCTGAAGGATGTCCCTTGGGGCTCGCACCAATGGCCTCAACGACAGTGACCATGGCTTTAGGTGATGCCTTGGCCGCGTGTCTCATCGATCGCAAGAAATTTAAGAAGGAAGATTTTGCTTTATTTCATCCGGGCGGCACCTTGGGGCGAAGGCTCTTGCTTAAAGTGGAAGATATCATGCGCCGGGAAAACTCATTTGCCAAGGTAAAGCCTGATACCAAGGTCAAGGATGTCTTATGGGCGATCACCAAGGCCCGCTGCGGTTGCGCTTTTGTGGTGGATGGACGTCAGAAGCTGTTAGGTATTTTTACGGATGGAGACCTGCGCCGGCATCTGGAAGCTGACCCTGCTGTTTTAACCAGGAAGGTATCCTTGGTCATGACCAAAAAACCGACGACGATCGGCAAAGAAAAACTCGCGGCCCAGGCCTTTGATCTGTTGAAAACAAAGAAAATTGATGAATTGCCTGTGGTAGATCAGAGCGGGCGCGTGGCAGGGCTTCTGGATGTGCAGGACTTGTTAAAGGCAGGACTGGTTTAATGAAGGAAACTTTAAAGAAGATCAAGGCGTTGGTGATGGACGTTGATGGTGTTCTCACCGATGGCCGGATCATCATTGACAGTAATGGGATTGAATCCAAGAATTTTGATGTGCAGGACGGCTTTGGTATTGTATTCTTAAGAAAATGCGGGATCAAGACAGCGATCATTTCAGCCAGGGCTTCCGGGGTCGTTGCCCATCGGGCCCAGGACCTTAAGATCGACAAGGTTTATGTGGGTGTTTACCCTAAGCTTGCGGCCTATGAAAGCATGCTGGAAGAATTCAAGCTCAAGGACGAGGAAGTTTGTTTTATCGGTGATGACCTGGCCGATATATGCATTTTGCGACGGTGCGGGTTGGCCGTGGCTGTTTCCAACGCAGTCTTTGAAGTCAAAGAGATCGCCCATCTGGTCACAAACAAGCAGGGTGGACGAGGTGCGGTCAGGGAAGTGGTGGAATTGATCTTAAAAGCACAGGGACATTGGAGCCCCCAACTCTATGAACAATAAAATTATTTTTTGTTTAGTTGTCTTAATGCTTAGCACCATCGCATGCAGGGCTGATGAGACAACAGAATCAGGGCCATCATCCCAGCAGCTGCAAGGGTTTAATATTAACGGCTATAACAATCAGGGTGACAAGACCTGGGATGTTAACGGAACCAAGGCGGACATCTCAGATTCCAATATACAGATCACCAACGTCGATGCCAATTTTTACGGAAAACAAAATGCTAATTTAACGGCGGACCATGGCACTATTGACAAAACCAACGGGAATGTTCACCTGCAGGATAATGTGGTGATCACCTCTGAGGACCGCGGCACCAAGATGACCACCAATGCCCTCGATTGGGACCGTAATCATGACCTGGTCACGACCAAGGACCCTGTCAAGATCGTTGATGAGCAAGGGGTGGTAACCGGGCAGGGGATGGCCGCACACCCTAATTTGAAGAAAGCCAAGATCAATAAAAATGTTAAAGCGACCATGCATACCCAGGCTCAAGGAGACCCGGATGACCAGATCATTACGGTCACCTCCGATGGCCCTATGCAAATGAACCAGGCAATGATGTACGCGGTGTTTAATATCCATGTCATCTCCGTGGATAAGTCGACAGGCCGTGAACTTCATTGTGATAAGATGGAAATGTGGTTTAACCAGGCCACCAAGAAAATTAAAACAGCGATCTGTACAGGACATGCCGAAGCGATCCAGGGCCCTAATGTCAGCTTTGCCGATAAGATGGTCTATGACGGGACCGATCAGGTATTGACCATGATCGGCCGGCCCAAGGTTGTCTTTGATGCCACCAGCAGTAAAGGTCAAGGGATGTTCGGGTCTAAAAGCAAATAAGAAAACGTTTATGCGACTACTTGAAGCAAGGAATTTAGTTAAAGTTTATGGCGGCCGCCGGGTAGTGGATGGTTTATCCATTACTGTCGGTCGTTCAGAGATCGTGGGGCTTTTAGGGCCAAATGGGGCGGGGAAGACCACGTGTTTTTATATGGTGGTGGGTATTATCAGCCCTGAACAGGGGCAGGTCATTTTTGATCAGGATGATATCACTAAAAAACCGATCCATGAGCGTTCCCGGTTGGGGATGGGATATTTGGCCCAGGAAAGTTCTATTTTCCGTAAACTGACCGTAGAGCAGAATATCATGGCGGTGCTGGAAACATTGAACATCAGTCCTTCCGAACGCAAACGACGTCTGGAGTCCTTGTTGGAAGAGTTGAATATTGCCCATCTGGCCCGGGCCAAGGCGTATACGCTTTCCGGCGGTGAACGGCGCCGTTTGGAGATCACAAGGGCGCTGGTGACCAACCCGTCATTTTTGCTTCTTGATGAGCCTTTTTCCGGCATTGACCCCATCGTGGTGGCGGAAGCACAGGAGATCATCAAGGACTTGAAGAAGAAAGGTTTGGGGATCCTATTGACAGATCATAATGTTCGTGAGACGCTATCGATCACTGATCGTGCGTATTTAGTCGCAGACGGACGCGTCCTTATCTCCGGAACAGCCCAGGAATTGATCAACGACCCCAAGGCACGAAAAATTTATTTAGGCGAGAAGTTTACAATGTAGAAAGGATTTATCATGAAAGTTGAAGTAAAGAAGGTGGATGCTTTAAAACGTGAATTGAAATTTGAGATCCCTCGCGAGAAGGTCACCGAGGCCATGGATTCTGTCTATAATGAGATCGGAAAGCATGCCAAGGTCAAGGGCTTTCGCCCGGGTAAGGTCCCTCGCCATATACTGGTCACCTCTCACGGCCAATTAGCCAAGGATGAGGCCATCAAGAAGATCATTCCGCAAGCGTATCATGACGGTGTCAGTCAGCATCAATTAAATCCTATTGACCTGCCTGAGATCAGCGATGTTGATTTAAAAGACGGAGTGCTGACTTTTACAGCAACGCTTGATATCCGTCCTGAAGTGACGGTGGGAAAATATAAAGGGATCAGTGTTGAACGTAAAAAAAGCGAGGTTACTGAGGAAGAATTGAACAAAACCCTGGATTTCTTTAAAAAAGGACGCGGAGAACAGGAAGTGACCATTGATGATAACTTTGCCAAGGGCATGGGATTTCCGAGCCTCGATGAATTCAAGAAAGCATTGAAGCATCAACTGGAATCAGACAAGGACCGCAATAACCGGATGGATGTGGAGAATCAAATAGTCGATGATTTGATCAAAAACGCCAAACTGGTCGTGCCGCAATCCTTGGTCAAGCGCCAGCTGCATCACCGCTTGAACGATGCCCTTACCCGTTATAAGTCCCAGGGCATGAAGGATGAAGAATTGAAGAAAAAAGGTGAGGAGCTTCAAAAACAGCTTGAGCCTGCGGTTGAACGTGAAGTAAGGGTCTATTTGATCCTGGAAGAGATCGGTAAATTAGAGAACATGGCGGTCACCGACCAAAATGACAGTTTACCCGCGAAGATCATGGAATTTTTGATGAAAGAAGCTAATTGGCAGGACTCTAAAACATAATTCGAAACGGAGAAAAATATGCCTAACGCACAGATCTTAGTCCCGATGGTCGTTGAGAAAACCAGTCATGGCGAGCGTGCTTATGACATTTATTCCAGGCTTCTAAAAGAGCGTATTGTTTTTTTGGGGACCGGTGTTGATGATCATGTCGCTAATCTGATCATTGCCCAGTTATTGTTCCTTCAGTCCGAAGACAAAGAAAAGGACATCTTCTTATATATCAATTCCCCGGGTGGTTCTGTGACGGCGGGATTGGCGATCTATGATACGATGCAGTATGTCAAGCCTGATGTGGTGACCTGTTGTATCGGCCAGGCAGCGTCCATGGGTGCTGTATTGCTGACCGCCGGTGCCAAGGGCAAGCGTTACGCATTGCCTAATGCCCGTATCATGATCCATCAACCATGGGGCGGCACTCAGGGCACGGCCAGTGATATCCATATCCAGGCCCAGGAAATTTTACGTATGAAAGACGAGCTTAATAAGATCTTAGCCAAGCATACCAGCCAGCCGCTTGATAAGATCGTCAAGGATACTGACCGCGATTTTTTTATGTCCGCCCAGGAGTCCAAAGATTATGGTTTAGTCGACGGTGTGATAGCCCATTTTGGTGAGGCCATAAAATAATGACCTGTTCAACACCCGGTGTTAGGAAAATTCCTAACACCGGGTGTTGGGAAGGTTTGTGAGAAAGGAATGTATCATGAAGCGCAATCTGTTGTTGACACCAGGACCAACTCAAGTACCGCCACAACTTTGCGAAGTTTTAGGCAAACCTATCATCCATCACCGTACTCCGCAGTTTCAGGAAAACATCAAGCAGGTGGTGGAAGGCTTAAAAGAGGTCTTTCAGACTAAGAATGATATCTATATCCTGACCTCTTCGGGCTCCGGCGGTATGGAGGCAGCGGTGGTCAATTTATTATCTCCCGGGGACAAGGCCATTGCCGTTGACGGCGGGAAATTCGGTGAACGCTGGGTGGAACTTTGCCAAACGTATAAGGCCCAAACCATTGTCCATAAGGTCCAGTGGGGTAAAGCGCCTACGGCGGCTGAGATCAAATCCCTATTAGAAAAGAACCTTGATACCAAGGCTGTGTTCATTACCCTGGCTGAGACTTCGACGGGTGTTACCCCGGATGTTAAATCTATCGGTGAGGTCGTCCATCAATCTAAAGCTGTTTTGGTTGTCGATGCAGTTTCAGGGCTGGCTGTCCAGGAGATCAAGACGGATGAATGGCATTGCGACGTGGTGGTGTCCGGTTCCCATAAGGGGTTCATGCTCCCGCCGGGTTTGGCCTTTGTCAGCGCTTCTCCTAAGGCCATTGACATGATCAATGCGTGCACAACGCCACGGTATTATTTTGACCTGCGCGAGTGCAAGAAAGCCATGGAAAAGATCGATACGCCTTTTACACCGGCCATAGGTATCATGATCGCCATGGTGGAAAGTTTAAATATGATCAAGAAGGATGGACTGAACAATATGTTTGCGCGTTATCTGCATCTTGCCCGGGCTGTGCGTGCGGGATGTTCAGCCATTGGCCTGGAACTGTTCCCTGACCCTTCATGCTCGACCAATGTTTTGACAGCAGTCAAGGTGCCGGCAGGTATCGACGGTGAAAAGTTGACCAAGACCATGCGCGATACCTATGGTATCACTGTAGCCGGCGGACAGGACCATCTCAAGGGCAAGGTCATCCGAATCGCCCATATGGGTGCTTTGGATGAATATGATATCCTTACAGGTCTTGCCTGTCTTGAAAAAGTCTTGCATCAAATGGGGCATAAATTTGAACTGGGTACAGCCTTGGCTGCGGCTCAAAAAACCTTAAATTCAAAATGATAGGAATGGATATGTATAAGGTATTGATCAGTGACAAACTGGAAAAAGAAGGGATCGATATATTAACGGCCGATAATCGTTTTACGGTTGACTGCAAATTTGGTATTTCAGCCGAAGAACTGCAAAAGGTGATCAAGGATTACGACGCCCTGATCGTGCGTTCAGGCACCCAAGTGACGTCCCAGATCATTGAAGCGGCTGATAAATTAAAAGTGATCGGGCGTGCTGGTGTCGGATTGGACAATGTCGATCTGCAGGCGGCCACCAAAAAAGGGGTTGTAGCCATGAACACACCGGCGGGAAACACCACGTCAACCGCCGAGCAGACGATGA
>CAZASA010000035.1:0-20224 GCA_964487685.1 uncultured Planctomycetales bacterium | reverse complement strand
ACGGATAAGGACTGCCGCTGGTGTTGACGATTGGAATTTCAGTATTTGATTGATCATGGTATAACCTCCTGTTTAATTTTTATAATTTTTGGGCCGCTTCTTTGATCTCCTCGGCAAGGTCTCCCAACTCTTCCCGGCCGTCGTTGCCGTAATTCTTCAAGGTCTCAACCTCCCGCATCGCGGCCTGTACATAAGCTTCCCCCAGATATTCATGCGCTTCCGGAAATCTCGGCCTTAATTCGAGGGCTCTCTTATAGTTGGCGATAGCCTCATCGATCAAGCCGATCTTCCTCTGGGTATGCGCCAGCATATTAAACACATCAGGATTATTAGGATCAGCCCTCAAGGCCTGTTCAAATAACGGCAATGCTGTCTGAAAATCATTTTTATTACTCGCATCGACCCCTTGGTCATAAAGCGAGACGACCGCCTTATTTTTCGGCTGATCATCCTTTACCATATCCGCGGGACTTGTTTCATCCGCGTAGGAAGGGCTTAAGACCAACGCCGAACAAAGTACTGCAAAAACCAAAACGATAGCTTGGTAATTCATAGGCATCTCTCCTTTCTTAACCCTCAGCGTTCTGAGGGCCTTGTTTAACTGCTACTGAATTAAGTATAGTGGGAGAAAATGACTGGAAGATGACCGAAAGATTACATTTTTGTAATCTTCACGGTGAAAGTGGAGCCATGGCCGGGCATGGAGCGGCTGGATTCTACCCGGTAGAATTTCTCAAATATACGCGACCGGTCCGCCGCGAGATCTGACTTTCTTAAGCCCGCATCCACCTCGGCAATTTCCAACATGGTATTGATCATGTAAGTCAGCCTGTCGCACTCTTCGACAATGGTTCCGATAGATTCCTGATACCCGTCGATATCTTGATGGTCCAAGCTTGCTTCCGCCAGCGCCCTGATACGGGTCAATGGCCACTTGATCGGATCTGAGGTCACAACGATATTAAGTGTCGGGGTCAACATCCTGTAAAAAACCCTGTTGGTCTCTTCTTCCTCGATCGCTTCACGCATGTTGAGCTTGACCTGCTCCAGGCCCTGACTTTTAAAGTCATTGTCGATCTTGTCCCTTAAACGGCAGACGCGTGCTTCGATGATATTGGTTTGCGGGTCAAAATTATAATCCCAGACATGTTCCATGATCATGGTCTTTGAGACCACCCTGCCGGCGTTACGCATCAGATATTCCAGAAGGAGAAACTCGCCCTGCAGTAAAATAATTTCCTTTTCTCCCCGAAAAACTTTCCGGCGCAGCAGATCGAGCTTCAAGTCAGCTATTTCTAAGATCGCAGTTTCCGGGTTTGACCCGGTCCTGCGGATGATCGCCTGGACCCTGGCAAAAGTTCCGAAAAGGCGAAAGGCTTGGCTAAATAATCATTACCGCCGACTTGTAAACCCTTTACTTTATCATCCACGGAATTCTTGGCGCTTAAAACAATGGCCAGATCATAATCTTCTTCCTGGGCAAAATGCAAACCATCCTCAACAAGTAGAATTCTCACGAATGCCCTTTCCCCTGAACCGCACCCGGCAATGTAACTTCAACCGTCCCCCCATTCATCACCACACGAGCGCAAGGATAAAAAACACCAAGAGGGTATGATAATTGGGACAAGCCCCCCCTTACCTCGATATGCTCCAGACGTACATTCGACATCCCTCGGTCCTTGAGAAGCGGCCAGAACGGATATTCCCAATCGTCAGACCCCATCACTAACCCTATATCATGACAGCCCGAGAATGCTAAACGATCTGAAATCTGTGCGTAATTCTTATAGCGTTCCTTCGACATCGAAAAATACTGCTCTTCACGCGTTTGTTGAAAAACATTCTTCTTGCCCAAAAGGTGCCTCGGGTATGCGTTAATGACATAGGGAATTGCTAAAAGAAAAAGGCCGGTAACAATAACCATTTGCAAAACAGGGATCCTTATTTTTTCCAAAAGAACACCAATCCCTGCCGATGCAAGAATAAAAAGGGGTAGTTGAAGGCGGCTTAACCAAGGTTGCCATTTCACCAGCAGGCAGAATAATACTGCCATCGAAAAAAGACACAACCCATAACGCCTAAGCTCTGGTGTTGATTTGCGCGAAAGACCCGCCAACAAAAAAAAGACGATTATCAAAAAAGAATGAAATCCTGCGGAGGTTAGATTTTCATTGAGGGAAGGTTTATTGATCTGAAAATGGGCATTATCCAAAGTCACCCGTGGGTCATCAATATTAACCCCGATCCGGGCAGATAAGGAATTGATAACTCCCATGTTCGCCTTATTCAGACGCTCTGATGGTGTACCCATATGGGTCCCGATATTTCGCAAAACATTGATCAAGAAAATATTCGGGTCATATTTCTCATTGAGAACTTCTCTCCCCTCTTGCCTGGCTACCATGAAAGCCTGGCTGGGGACGGTCAGGATCCTTAAAACAAATCCTGTATTAACGATCACGACTAAAGACATCACAACCAACGCCTGTTGCCAGCGTAGCCGCGAACGTAAAAAGACCGAAGTACTCACCAACCAAATCAAGACCGGCAGGATAAAAATGATCCCTATGCCCTTTGTCAAAATCGCCAATCCCGATGTCACTCCTAACGAATTCGCCCATATCCAGGAAGCATCGGCACGCCAACGCAGCAATGCGTACACCGCAGCACATAGAAAAAAGGCTACCATCAAATCGCCTTGTAAACTGCTTGCCTCCACGATACCCATTGGTATAGTCGCAGCAACAGCTGCAGCCAAAAGCTGCCCGCGCATTGAGGCGCCAAGCTGTTTGGCGATCAATGTCACAACCATAAGCGAAAGCGCCATGGCAAACCACTGGATAACACTGACCCACGCGTCCCCTCGGTCCAAAAGATAAGAATTTAAAATAAAATATTCGAAACCGGGATTATAAAACAATTGCCGCGGGATATGGGTCGGGTACGCCGCCAATGTGCCGTTCTGCGCCCAATGAGCGACACGACTCATATGGTAGGTCAATGCGTCCCATGTGTTTGGAGGGGAAACAATGGAAAGAAGGAATGTGCCTAAAAGAATAAGAAAGATACATATTATAATACCAATATCAAATGGCGAAAATTTCAAACATGGATGAGCCGTCTTTTGAAAAACACGTCTTTTATTAAGGCACAGGATTATTACGCCGGTCAGGAATACTGACCACGCCAGCACGAGCGCAGTGAAATTCAGGGTCCGAAAAAGACTAAACATCTCCGTCACCAGCCACACCCATAGGCTGCATATGATGGCAGAAACAAGGCATGCTTCCCGGCGAGAATAAAAAAACGTCTTACCCAGAAGCCTGCTTAAGAATAAAAAAGAAAGAATGGGAAGAAAAATGGCCATAAGTTCCTTATGTTGGACGACTTCAATCAATTAACTTTTTCTTCAATAAAAGATCGAGGACTTTTTGGGAACCATACATGTTTAAATGTTCGAGATCCCGGTATAAATATCCTTTATCATCTTTGGCAGCGCATATACCCTTATTACAAAAAATGCCCGTACTATCAAATATTTTTAATAAAGGATACCTTGCCTTTAATAGATTGATATTTTTCATATAGACTTTCCGTGAGCCATCAAATTCCGATTCGTTGATCTGGCAGCCCTTTTCCTTTGGCTCAATAAAAGATATCCTTGTTTCGCAATCGACCGGGTTATTTTTAAAAACAGGCGGGCTAATGTTATAAATGACTTTTTTGCCGCTTTTCAAAAGATCATTAATAAAATACCCATTACCTTCAACAAAAGCAGTCTCTTCATCAAGAGGAACGCCATCTTTTCTATAAATTGATTTCTTGCTGTTTGCTACGCCTGGATCAGCGTTTACAATTATAACGGTGGATATTGAATGTATGGTTTTAGCGATCCGTAACTCCTCTTTTGCAATATCCGTGCAGTTATTGCCATAATTTAATCCGAATGTTGGCGTATAATTAAGGCTGGCATATGGCCGACAAGAAGAGCCTGATATCAGGATACTTTGATCAGCAAACTCCGTCTTACCGGCATAAATTGCAGTAAATAGTGACATTGCAAAACTGTCACCGACAAAAAGTATTTTGGGTTTCCTGGAAGTAGTTATGCACACTTCTTCCGGGATTAATTTCATGCCCATTATTTCTTTACATGAATGATCGGACTGATAGATGAATGTATTATTTGACTGCCCTTCGAACACCTTGCCTGTGGTTTTAAAAGGCATGTTCACTTTTCTATAAACCAAGCCATTATTTAAATAGACAAATGCCCCGGCCGTAAAAAGTAGCAGCATGCCAAAGATCAAACCAAGGATAATTTTCCTATTAGGGGACCTTCGAATTGGCTTTTCAATGATTTCGTATGTAAGCCAGGCAAGCAGCACCGACATAATTACGGCCGCAATGCGTATCCCGCGCGTCGGTACTCCCCCAGCCAGGATATGCGCAAATGATAGAATTGGCCAATGCCACAAATATAATGGGTAACTAATCAACCCGAACCATACAAACAGCCGGTTGGAAAGGATCCTGCGATTTAACCACGCGTGCGGCCCCCCTGAAATTATCAAGACTGCGCCTATTGTTGGTAACAATGCCCAGCAGCCGGGAAATACCGCTTCTTTTGTAATTAATAAATTCCCAACGATCAGAAGCGCTGCTCCGCCAATAGACTGTAGATTTCCTGCGCCTGATTTAAACTTTTGTAAAAGGCCCTGTCTATACAGGTTTATATACGCGAGCACCCCGCCGATCAATAATTCCCAAAACCGGGTCAGTGGAGAATAGAAAGCTGTTCCAAGATGGTTATGGATCTTCGTAATATTAAAAGGATTCCGAAAGACCGCAACATTGGTTTCCATGATATTAAAGGCGAATGAAAGGGTCGCGATCAAGATTATGATGAATAAAAGATTGAATTTCCGCTTCCATGAAAACCACAATAATAACGGCCAGATAATATAAAACTGTTCTTCAATGCCCAGCGACCATAAATGCAGCAGCGGTTTTGTTTCCGCTGCATTGTCAAAATAGCCCCGTTCTGCCGATGAAAGTAAATTGGATATAAAGCCGGCCCCTCCCATGATGTGTTTCCCAAGTTGGCTGAATTCTTCGCTATATAAAACCATCCATCCAAATGCAAAACAGGCGGTCAGCACCAGTATTAAAACCGGGAATATGCGCTTGATGCGTCGAATATAAAATTCAATGAAACTAAACCTGTTGCCTTCCAAATTCTCAAAAATAATAATTGAGATCAAATAACCGGAAATGACGAAAAAAATATCTACCCCGATAAATCCGCCTCTGACCCATGTTGGAAATGCATGGAATCCAACAACAGATAAAACCGCTATCGCACGCAATCCATCAATGTCTGCGCGGTATTTGGGATGTGTTAAATGGGGGGTTCTCATGCTC
Source organism: uncultured Planctomycetales bacterium (assembly GCA_964487685.1). Taxonomy (GTDB): domain Bacteria; phylum Omnitrophota; class Gorgyraeia; order Zapsychrales; family Fredricksoniimonadaceae; genus JABDGZ01. The sequence continues at coordinate 14,797 of CAZASA010000035.1, read as the reverse complement.
TTTGACAATTGAAGATTTATGGCGACCCTACTTTTTTGTATTTACCATCATTGAGGGGTCCTGGGCCATAAACTTCAAACTTTCATAATTTCTTAAAACATCATCGAATTGATAATCCTTTGATCGGATTTTAAGGTCTTTGCTCTTGACGGGTAATTCATAACTCTTCGCTGCACATTCATTAAGAAGTGAGCGCATATTGTATGATACAGACTGGCCTTTATAATCCCTTAAAAGCATCGTGCAATACCGTTCCTGGAAAGTAAAAGTATCTATATATTTTGGAAACAATTGTCTTTGCGCTTCCAGGACTGACACGACCTTATTTTGTAAGTATGCTCCTTTAATGGATTGGAAAAAACTCAACAAGGCAAGAACTAAAATAAGACACGCCGCCGTCATGTTAAACCACGGGGTTTTTGTCCATCCTGTCTTCCCGATCCTCTCAATGATCCATGTCAACGCCCACGCCATAATAAAGATATTGAACCCGAGCACATACCTGGCGACAACGCTCCCATCTATAAAATAATAAAATAAAACAAGAAAGATCAATATTAGTACTGACGGATTGAAACTTTTAATTTGTCTGGCCCTAAAGATACTCACTATCAATGCTATAGCTAAGATAGGGACAACTAAATATGTCCAAAGAAGCCCGTTACCGACATCAGCCGTAGGAGAAGGGGTCACAAATCCCAGCCTATAGTCATAAAGCCAGCTTGAAAAAACATAAAAAGGTTTGAAATTAAAGAAATGTTTGCCTAAATAATAACCCGCAGGGAGACTTGAACGGCAGCCTGGGTAGCCGCCAGCGGTCCATGGCCAAAAAGGTGTTCCATACCGTCCCCAGATGCAGAAATAATGTTTAATGAAATATCCTAAAGAAGGAAGCATCGTCAAAGCGATTATAGAAATTTCTTTTTTATTCAAACGTGTGAAGGCAGCCCATAAACTTACGCTTAGCCCAAAGACAGAAAGAGGGATAAGAATGGGTTTGGCAAGCAAACATAACGTGCTTAAAAAGGCTGTGGTCATGATATTAAAGAAACTACGGTCCTTAGGAGCCCCTAATAGATCAGCAACTTTTAATAACGTTATCGCTCCGATTATCCCCGTAAGACTATCGATAAAAGTTGAACAAGCCTGGGCCCAAATAATCTGCATATTTAAAATAATGATGGCTGATAAGAACCCTGAAAATTGTTCAACCCTTCTATTCCTGAAAAATCCTACCAGCTGTCTCCAAAGAATAAAAACCGGAAGGACTTGAATAAGGACAATGATATAGTCCCAACGGAAGAATCTCCAGGCCAGGCCCCATATATTCTCTACAAAATCGATAATGGCCCTGCCCGCCTCACTCCCTCCTCCCACCACTTGAAGTTTTGTATAAAAACTATTTTTGATGCTATAAGCAATGATTTTAACTGTATGGTAATTATCATCGATCGTCCCGACTTGAAATTTGTATTTCAATAAAAGGGCGATGACAACGAAGCAGGTGAGCAAGGTAAGTCCAACGCAGTAATCTTTAGTTTCAGATATCCATTCTTGAAGGATCCAGATGATAAAAAACAAGAATGCAGGGATCAGAAGCAAAACACCTAAATCAAGGGCCCGAATACCATTAAAAATGTAACTTATTTGAACTGCTGAAACACCAAGAAAAAAACAACCAAAAGCCGCAATGTTTAATCGATATTGGGTGTCTTGAGTTGACAACTTATTCATAGTCCTCTCCGGTATAAACAAGATTCTGAAGGGCCAGAGTGATTAGATGATCGGATGATATTATTATTCAATGACGGTAATTTAGCATGCCAACGCCCAAACCACCACCAAAAAGTCTTAAACCTAAAAAGATACCTCAACGCTTAAGAACAGCATGTCCGTACTGCTGGTGATACTGCCCGATCCCGATATTCGCGTAAGGCATGGGAGCCAATTGATAATGCTTGTCCCCTGAGTCATTGCCATAGGTCAGAACGTCCAAGACATTGACTTCAAAAAAATTCTTTTTGTGAAAATACTTTCTGTAACGGGCCCCTGCGCCAGCGAAGCTATAGGGATGATTATCACAATTCTCAAACATGCCGCCATGTACGACGGCCGATATCCCTTCGGTGTGCCTGTCCTCACGAAAATCATAGGTCAAACCGAACATGTCTAGATCGACTTCACTAGAAAAAGAAGGAGGTGAGAAGCGAATAATAGCGAATAATAGTGACAGGCACAAATTAAACTCTTGTGTTCCCAACCTTAAAGGACTTGTTTGGATACAGGGGATTATTTCGCGATTATATTTCTAAAAAATCTCAAAAGCCGTGAACCGTTTGCTTTAATGGACTGATACAATTCTTCCCAGCAATCTGAATCTTGGTCCATTGAGTTCACTCGAAATTGGTTTTCTTTTGATAACATAGAAAATTCCCTTTATATATTCTCCATGGCCCCTATTGCGTGTTTGTGGTGGTTGTCACTGTAGTTGTGGTCGTATTCATATGTTGTGGCGAATACAGTGTAATGGAATATATTTCTTGTTTTCCATCTCTTAGCACAAATTGGATCTGTACCTGATCACCGGACTTTAGCACTACGGCCACCGGTTGAATACTTGGATACTGAAGGACAACGATCGTTTGAGGATCAAATAAAAAATTAGATAGATTGCTCTGTTCTTCCACCCCATTTCTCGTATTCTCTTGCAAGGTAAGGGTCCCTACTTGGCCGTCAATCGTCTGAAGCTGGCCGGAAGCTTCCTGAAAATCAGATGCTTCCAGGGATTCGGCAACGATCTTTTCGATAATCTTATTCTCATGACCTTCGATCACGTCAAGGGTGACATTTTCCCCTGGGCGTAGATCATCGATGGTGAGAAATTTCTTGTCCGAAGGGTCCTTGACCCGGGTTTCATAACGGGTGATCCTATAATCTTTTGTTTCCCCCAGGCCTGGGTTTTGATTAATCTTGATTTGCATGGTCCCAAGCTTAACATCTACCCACATAACTCTTCCCGGCACTTGATTTATTGTTGGTATTCCAACAGAGGCATACACCGGTATTCCAGCAAAGAATAGTACAGCCGTCGCTGCTAACATCTTTAAATAATTTGTCTTCATTAAATTTCTCTCTTTCTTGTTTTAGCTAATTCCTTATAAAAAACATGGTCTTTGTACTCAAAGGTTTTCACACAATACCGAGCCCACCAGGGTTCACCGAACCTCCTGATATTCTCAAAATGATCAGCCCCTTTCGTGTAATGAGTATACGCCGATTGCTGCCATGCTTGTGCGGCCATTTCCCACACTGATTTTGGCTGTATTTTCATCGTGTTCGACTTATAACCGTAAAATCCCTTAACGCTTCCACGAAGTCGCAGAACTTCGCCGATACAGATCATCCCCTTTAACCCTTGATCAGCCCCTTCGCTGACGATGATCTTGGCAGCAACATCAGAGGGGATCATTTCAGCATGGACTACGGTCAGCCATGTTTGGAATATAATAAACCCTAGAATCAAGCGGAATAAAAACACACTCTTATTCTTCCTTCGTAAATTATGCCTTTTTTTCAACCGGTCATCTGCATAACCACTTGCGCCAGTACCAAGACTATTGCCCCGATCTCAAATTTAACAATCATATTTCACCCCTTCTACTCAACCCTGTTATTGATATTTGTATTTTAGGCAGAAGTCGGGAATGATTCAATTGAACCGGGGTATAACTAATAAACCTTCCGCAATAAAGCGCACCTAACAAGAATATTTTTACCAGGACAAGTGTTAAGGGAAGATGAATATACGATTAGATAGAAGTGGAGGAGAATACTTTAGGGTATACATCCTTGCGGTGGCCTATCTTTAATATGATAACTTCTTTGCCATGAATGCGATAAATGATCCTGTAATCTCCAACCCGCAATTTACGATGGCCATGCAAACTCTTACGTAAAGGCAATCCGTAACTGATAGGATCTACTAAAAGACGCGTTTCGATAGATTTTTGAATACGTCCTTTGATGTTTGCTAGGATCTCAACCAAATCATGGGAAATCTCATGATGATAAACTGGCCGGTATTCCATTATTTCCAAACCTCATCATGTGTGAGAGATTTCTTACTAGAGAAAGAAGTTTCGCGATTTTGAACGATTTTTTGCCACTGGCCATCTTCATACGTATCTAAAGCTTCTCTTATCAGATCGCGGGCCATGGTAGACAATGATACGCCTTGTGCCTTAGCCAAATGGCTGACGCCATTCATTAATGATGGTTCTAAGACAACATTCAATCTTGGATTTTTGGTAGCCATATTTTTATCCTCCTGAACATAGTGTATCACAAGTGATGAACTGCGGCAACCGTTTTAAGATTTTGAAATGTTTAGAATGCTTGTGACACCTTGACTAAGGTTGTGATAGCTGGTAGCCCCAGACCGTTTTACTTGGAAACAGGTACTGGAGGATATGGAACGCATATTCAGTATGCGTGAGTTCATTCCAATGCCAATGGTAACACACAAAGAACGCTCAGTAAAGCTGCTCCCCCCTAACGCCAGATAAAATAGCAAGTTGGGTTTAGATGTTTTATACTTTACTGGGGGAGGTGTTTATATCACGACCTATTATATGACCATATTGAAGACAATAAATAAGCGAGAAATTAAAAGGCAGTTTATTGCGTTTTTTTCTATTGCTGTATTCGCATTTAATACTCTCCTATCGCCTATTGACATTGTTAGGGCTCAAGAGCTCTTAAATCTGCCCCAACCGGGCGTTCGTGTAGGCTTGAGCCCGATATTTAATCCGCCAGTTCTCAAGGGCATAAAAGTTTATCCTAATGACCCATTTCGTTTCGACTTCATACTGGACACAGGTGATACCAACGAGCCTGACAAGCAGCTCAAAGCTGATTCCACTCGCCTCATCAAATACTTTCTTGCCTCACTGACCACTCCAGAAAAAGACCTCTGGGTCAATCTGTCACCCTATGAGAAAAACCGTATCGTGCCAGAGGCTTTCGGGCAGACAGAAATGGGTCGAGACCTTCTTGCTCAAGACTATATGCTCAAACAAATAACGGCATCAATAATCTATCCGTACGGCAAAGTGGGCAAAGATTTCTGGGATAAAGTCTACGCTGAAGCCTTCAAGCGATATGGAAAGACCGATATTCCTGTTAACACTTTTAATAAGGTCTGGATTATCCCTGAAAAAGCAACTGTGTATGAAAACAAAAACTCAGCGATTGTCGTCGAAAGCAGATTGAAGGTCATGCTGGAAGAAGATTACGTTGCTCTTAACAAAAGCACTGTCAAAAAAGAACAAAACACCCCAGCGACCAATAAACTTGGCTCAGATATCGTCCGTCAGGTTGTTATTCCCCTGCTTGACAAGGAGGTCAATGAAGGAAGAAATTTTGCCCCACTTCGTCAGGTCTATCAATCGCTTATTTTAGCCACTTGGTACAAACGTAAGGTAAGAGAAAGCATTTTGGGACAGGCTTACGATGACAAAAATAAAACTACTGGTATTGATATCGTCGATAAGAATGAAAAAGAAAAAATCTGGCAACTCTATGTTAAAGCATTTAAGAAAGGTGCTTACAATTTCATCAAAGAAGAATATGACCCGGCAACACAAGCGACCATCCCAAGAAAATACTTTTCAGGTGGTACAGATTTGGCTATGACGGGCGTATTTAAGGCAATGGGGTCTTCCCTGCTGCCCAACATTTCTTCTAAACGGGCAAAGGTCGTTCAAATGCGTCTCGATATGGCGATGAATACCGTTGATAATACTCCTATCCCTAAATCAGCTGAAACAAAATTAAATCGGGCAGGAAGATATAACGATTTTCTCTCTTGGTTTAGTGTAAACCCATATCTGCCAATCAAAAATTTAGGTCATTCTGCGGTCGTTGATATTGGAAGCAGCTATGGTTATGCCACTGTTGATTTAGCTAAATTGCTATTGGAGCAAAATCCAGATGTCCATGTTTATGGAGTTGACATCGGTGAGCATGTGGGACAAATACAAGAAGATGCTTCTCTACCAGAAAACTTAAAGTTTATCCAAGATGACCACAGATTACTAAAAAAGGAAATCAAAGAACCTATCATGGTTATGTCAATGTTTAACGTATTAAGACATTACGGTTGGGAACAGGCATCAAAGATGGTCGAAGAAATGGCTGCGAATCTCTCAGAAGGCGGATTACTTATTTTAGGTGATGGAAACAATGAAGGTCCGTATCGTTTACAATTTATTGTTCTGCAAAAAGTCTCGGGCGAACTCGTTCCCCAAGAACTTGTTTTGAAAATGTTTTCAGCTATAAGCGACACTGTTCGTCTTAATTGGTGTACTGCTTATATGCCTGAGCGTTGGAAGAGCTCTTTTAGACCTACGTTGAAGATTATAGCTGAAAGAATGGACGACATTACGATGAAAGTTCTTCGCAAATATCATGACGGGCTTTTAGGTAAAATAATCAATGATACTAATACCTTAGAAGATGTTGTTTTACAAGAACAGGTAAAGGACCTGCAAGGTCAGGGCTTTGTGGTGCATGGAGATTTCCAGCACGGACCAATTTCTTTGCCATTACAAACGATGATTGCCCCTAAAAATGCTGCTGCTGAAGAAACTAATACGCCAATCTTACCAAGTGAAACGAGTGACACCTCCCATCCTAAGCAACCCTCCGCCCCAACTGACAAAGTAATGGTTAAAAATGGTGGTATCGACTTAAACCCTGATAAGCTGGAAGTAAAGACGCTAAATAATGGCGAAATAATCAAACTCAACCTCGACGCTGCCATGCTACATCGTATGCAAAGAGCCAATGGTGTCAACCCAGTCATTATCGGCATACTCCCCCTTGAAAATCTTAAAGAATTTTTAGGCGTTCAAAACTGATTACTCCCCCAAAAGCAGCTCGTAAAAATCCACCGACTCAGTAATTACTTCATCTCTCACTTCAGGTAGTCTTTATGCGGTTATTTTTTGCTAATGAAAAAATGTGGAATGGAAGGACCATGGAATGAATGGAAGTTGGAAGGGACCAAGTCACTGAAAAGGGACAGGTCTAATTTCCTAAATAGCCCCAACCGGAGGAACTACCTCATCGTCGCTGATGAGGGGTTTCACCACCAAATTCACCACCAAAAAACGATGTTACAAAACAAGGCATCTCAAGACGTCTCTGGGTCATATACTGCCACTTGCGCTCCCCAGTCAATTACATTCTTATTTGCGATGAAGGTAAGAGCGGGGATTCCGGTGCTGATGGGCAACAGCGGAAATGATAATGGTGTTGTCAATGATCCCATAAAGAATCAAATATGGGAATTTACGTAAAGGACATTTACGGGTATGTTTGGTGATTAATTGATGGCCTTCGGAGTACAGGCATATGAACTCTATAGCTTCAAAAATTTCATTACGAAAAAGAACTCCCAAGCCTGTGAGTTGTTCTTCATAAAATTCGATGGCTTGATCCAATTCTTGTTTAGCAGCAGGGAGAAAAATGACTTTCATTTAGTTAGATGCTTTTTGACGGTTTCAAAACTAATCCCTTTGACCTTGCCATTTTTATACGCAGCAAGACGTCTATCAGATTCAAGTCCCCAAGCTCGTTCAATGTCTGGGTCAGGTTTGTCCAGGCTAGCGATAATATTGTCAACTATGCGAAGACGCTGGATTGGAGAAAGCTGTAGAATTGACTTTTCAATATTTTTAACTGTCATAAGATTGCTCCTTTTCTAAAAGTATACCAGATATTATAAGGATTTGAATAAAAAAGAGGTGGTTGAAACTTGTGATCCCTTGACTAAGGTTGCGATAGCTGGTAGCCCCAACCGGATTTGAACCGGTGTTTTCTGCCTGAGAAGCAGACGTAAGAGCTGTTTAAACACAAATACTGGCGTCATTGTAACCCATTTGTAACCCATAATCAATTATCTGTTTTCCAATCCTCGAAGTATTTCATAACCTCTACCGGCACGTCACCATTCATCGCATGAGTGTATTTATCGGTCTGAATTAAGCTGGCATGACCCATCCTGTCCCTTAACGTGCTTGGAGGCATGACCTTGATCGAGTACGTGGCATAGGTGTCCCTAAAGGTATGCGGTGATCCCTGCACCCCCGCTTCTTTCAATATTGCTTTTAAATAGCTATACAGCCGCTTCTGGCTCTTGCCAAAAATCGTAAGCCATTTGCCTTGAAACTTCATTATGGCTTCATAAGCTAAAGCTGGCACCTTCTGCCGTCTTAACTTCTTGCCCTTGCCCACAATCGTAATCGTTCTGGTGGCATGATTTAAATCTTCCCATTGAGAATCAACCACCTCTTGAATCCTAAACCCCGTTTGCAAAAAGAATAAAGCCAAAGCTATGGAATAATTATCCTTCTTAGCCACATCGAGTATTCTTATTATCTCCGGTGGTTTAAAAAATATTTGCCTTTGTGCCATCTTCCCAACCTTAATCTTCGCCATAGGACTTCTACGCACGTATTCTAACGCAGAGGCAACGGTAAACATTTTCTTTAAACCTCTGTCATAGCCTGCAATCGTGCTTGGTGAGTATCCTTTGCTTATTAAATAATTCTGAAATTCAATGATATGCTCATGCCTAAATTCACTGATTTTTCTAACCCTGCTACTGAAAAGATTGATAAACGTCTCAGCTTGAATAATGTATTTGTCTTTAGACTTAGGATCTAACTGTTGAACGGCTATATTTGCTTTATATTGGGTTATCCACTCATTAACATAGCACTCCCTCACATCACCAAAACCATCAGGAAATGAATTATTAAAACGCTTCTGAGCCAAGACCTTATTCTTGGTTTTTAAAGTTTTAGCCATAGTGTAGTACAACCCATTGGAACGCTTTTCCTTCCAACAGGCGTAATAAGTCCCATTATTTCTTTTGCGTAAATACGGCAATTTACTTCCCTCTGTTACCTTCAAGCCATTTTTCAAAATCTGATGTACGCATACGGATTGAACTACCCAAACGAATAATTAGTGATGGTGGAATCTCTTCACTCTCAACGTAATGGTAAATTGTTTTTACTGCCTTCTTCAGAGCATAAGCAACGTCCTTAACCGTCATTAACTGATCCATTTCTTCACTCCCCTTAACGTGGATTTCTTTCAACGTGAATTTCATTCACTATTCTACTTAATCAATACCTTTTGTCAAGAATAATTAGTGAATGATTTTCACGTTGAATATATTTCACTTAATGATAAGATAATAGTATGGAGACAAAAAAATCTACACACAACTTCGGTTTACTTGTGCGAGAATCCAGAAAAGTGAAAAAACTCACTGCGGAAAGATTAGCAACCATGGTGGGCGTTGATCGGACTTACTTATCAAAAATTGAACAACATAATTACCTTCCGTCCAGTGAAATTGCCCATAAAATATCAACGGCATTAAAGATGCCAGTGATTTATGATTGCTATATGCTAGATAAGCACCCCAAGGCGGCACATTTCTTTGATGCACTAAGTGAATCGAAAACTTTTTCACGAAGAATATTAGGCATGATCGAATCAGAAAAAACTGAGGATGAAATAATTAAAACTTTCAAAAGAATTATTCCTGAAAAATCTACTGAAGAGTCAATAAAGAAATTTTATAAAGAACTACCGGCAGCAATAAAAAAATTTCAAGCAGTATCAGAAAAAATAAACTCAATCGGAACTTTAATTGGATTAAGCCCAACTCATGAACTTAGGCTTGTCCCTGCCTCTCCCCCACAATTAGGTGAAATTCCTAAATATCATCAAATTATGATCCCAATTAAGAAGCAAAAATAGAATATTACCTGCGGGATTCAATTAAATACTGTTTTAAAGCCATTAAATTAGCTCTTGACCAATAAAAACGGCTTCTTAATAGCAAAAAATCGAAAAAATTATAAAAATCGAGGGAAAATCAAAAAACTTGCAAAACACAAAAAGTATGCTATTCTTCTAATGTGATCGAAAGGTCACGCTAACTTCAAAGCTTAGGGGCGCCGAAAGGTGTCCCTTTTGCATTATGCCCCAATTTCCCTCTTCCAACAGATAAAGTCCTTAATTTTTCTAATATCAAAAATAAACAGTCCTTGCGCTCTCAAGGCATTTAATTCTGAGGATACCGTTCGGGTTGTAGCAAAAAGAATGACTTTCTTCCCTTTAGACAATATCTCTTGGATAGGATCATGAAAATCACTGTCCCCGCTCCAAAGAACAAAACAATCGGTTTGGTTCCGCTCAAGGTCAACAACCATGTCTCGGCCAATTTCCACATCAAAATTGCACTTGCGATCTTCCAACCAAAACGTTCCCGCCAGATTCATTTCTTTAAATTTGAGATTAAGCTGCTCAATAGTAGCAACGTCATACTTCTTCAGTAACGACTGTCGGATAAAATTCCTTAGCAGGGTGGGTGATTGCGGGTCTATGCTTGAAACATCGATGGATAGTTTCATTATTTTTACTGGCTTTGTTCTGACCTGATACCCTAACTTTTGAGCTTGTTGAATCATTTGTTCAGAAAGCATGTCCCCTTTGAGAGTACCGTAATAAAATTTAACCGCCGAAATATTATTAAAAGAATCCAAAAATGGTTTAAGCCGCTTTAAATCTATGTGCCAGTTTAACCGAACCGCCCATGGACGGACATTCGCATAATCAATGTACATATTCACTCTGCCAACAAGCAATGTTTCTAACTGCTGAATAAATTTTTGATTACCTTGGGCCAATTTAATGATTTCTTGCTTCTGGGGATTAAACATCTTTAAACCTTTCTATGAAGAATCACTCGTGAATTTATGCGCTAACTCCCGCCGTTTTTTCCATAATAGTTAAAAAATGACTTTTCTTTGGTTCACCGTTAATGCTAACTTCTATGTTGTATACCCCAAGGTGATCAAATTTTAAATTGGCAATATGAATTGGCAACGGTAGATATTCCTCATTGGCATGGTCTGTGGAAACGTCCACATCCCCTTCCGCTTTAAAAATACTACCCTTCTCACCAACAATCCGTATTTCGAGCTTATTTTTTCCCTTATCTGCCATAGTCACTTTTAACCTAACCAGGATAAACATTGATGAATGGATAAGTGGAACCTTCTGTGTCTCAATACGAGAAAAACCTGCCCCCACAAGGGTAAATTTACCTCTATCATTTGCAGCTGCATAATCTGCCAGAATCAAATCTTGTACTTCCATACCACCTCCTATGGTTGCGAGAAACAAACTTTCTACACAAAAAAATTTACTTAGCCTGTAAATATCGTGCTAACTCTTCCTTGTTAATAACATATTGACTCCCCAACATATCCGCTTTCAAACGATTTTCACTAATCATTTTACGAACCGCTTGAGGCGTAATATCTGCCGCATCAGCAAACTCTTTAACAGAAATAGCGTCTGGTATAGGATTATTACTCACTTTTAAAAGGTTATACTTTGGAGACTGCTCTGCCGTAAAAACCATGGCTTCTTCGGCAATGCTTCTTTCTACACCATTAAACTCGACAATTTTAAAATTCAAAACTTTAATCATAGCTTCACTATACCAGAAGGTTGTGCTTTAGCAACTTATTTTTGAAATAATTCTTAAAATAACTTTCCCGTTTTGGTTTCGGAGTTGAATAAACGTCCGTTTAGGCAACAGGCAGAATGGGGCTTAATTCTTATAGGGATTTTTATACCCTTTTTTCAACATCCGCGCCGCTTGAAAGGAGATTGAACATCTTGGGCGTTTTATTTTTTAGCACCTTCTAATTCAATAATTTTATGCGCAAGATCACTACTCAATACAAGTGTACCATTGTAATTCAGATGTTGCGGGTATGCATATAAATATTTTTGTTCTAAATCCCACTCTGGATAAAAAATAACCAGGTTCTTCTTTTCTATTTTCAGGCGTTCAAGATAACTAATGTATGCATCTACAGCTCCAGCAGATTTTTCTTCCTCATAGCGTTCCCTATAATCTGTAGGTATTGTATAAATGATCTTAATATTATTACTATTAGCTAAATCTAAAATAGCCCTGAGGTACTTATCAAAGAATTCCGACACTTTAAACTTTTCGATTTCTGGTTTATACGTTCCACTTGTAAAATCCTTAACATCTGGTTGTGAATCGTAGCCCTTTGCTTTCCAAAAATTTTGAATAAACAGGTCAGCTTTGTGCGTATTTTTTAAAATAGAACATTGCTTATAAAAATTTTTAAATTTAATCTCAAACAAATATTGATGTTTTAAAGAAGGTATCAGATAAACGTAAGCATTTTTAAGTCCGAATTCGTTAATAATAGACAATTCATTGTCATCTTTAATATCATAAAAAGAATATCCCTGATTACTGTCCTCTATATCCATTTTTGTTAATGCACAACTCTGTCGTAAAAAAGAAAGAATTATATATTTCGGTTTATGGGCACATTTCTCTAAGTAATGCTTCAAAAAACAATAAGAACAAAAAATAGTCTGCCCAACATCATTAGCTAAATTAAAACCAGTTAGGCCCGTTATTTTATCAATGTTAGCGGGCATGACCCCAAAATGGACATAACAATCCCCCAAAACTATATAATCAAATTTATTCTTTTTATTTTGTGAAATTTTATTCTCTGTATACATTTTTAATCCATCATAGGGCGGTTTATATAAATATCTGTCAAACAATATGTTAAACGATTCGAACATAAAGATGCCCAATAATGCCAACAAAAACCCGACAGGGAGTTTTTTAAAAGTGAAAGTAAATAAATTCTTTGCCACCATTTTCTCCATTAAATAAAATTAAATAAAAACAAGTTGTATAAAATATTGCCCTAATTACAGGATTTAATTTTAAAATAATCATTAAATCTGATTTTACATATTGCAGCACTTCTACAATTAATAAAATTGACAAAAGTCCTCTCATTGTTTGAAATGTTTTAAATATGCCAGCATAAATATGAAAATTAAATAAAAGACTCCACGCCATAGACAAGAACATTGACATAGATTTAGCTCTAAAAAGAAGCCAGCCAAAACATATAAGATTAAAAAAGAAAAAGATTCTTATTACAAACCAAATCTTAGAGATCAAAGTTTCTGGGGTAAAAAATGCCCACTTCTTTAAAAATGGTTGTAATAATCGGTGAATTATTAATAATAAGCCTTGGTATATCCCCCAAAAAACAAATGTCCAAGATGCTCCATGCCAAAGCCCTCCTAAAAACATCGTAATGGCTATGTTTTTATGCTCCGCTAATTTGCCATTTCTGTTCCCTCCCAGCGGTATGTATAAATAGTCTCGCAGCCATGTCGAAAGGCTAATATGCCATCTTCGCCAAAATTCCCTTGGGTTGGTAGAAAAGTAAGGTAGATTGAAATTAAACATAATATCGAAACCCATACATTTACCCAGACCCCTTGCTATATTGGAATACCCACAAAAATCGCAATAAATTTGAAAAGCAAAAGCATACACAGCCAAAAGGACATCGGCCCCATTATATAAAGATGAAGCTATTTGATGTAAGGCTTTGGAATGAATCTGCAAAGCTGGAATAAATTCCGCGTCTACTATTTTGGCCAAACCATCCGCGATATATATTTTTTGAAATAACCCCCAAAAAATAAGAAAACACCCTTCATAAAGTTTATCTAAAGTTAATTGTCTCGGAGTAGTTATCTGCGAGAGTAAATTCTTGGCCCTCATAATGGGGCCGGCGATAAGATGTGGGAAGTAAAGTACAAAAAGAGCATAATCAAAATAATTTTTTGTTGGTTCCAATTCTCTTCTGTATACATCTATCACATAACTCATCGCTTCGAAGGTATAAAAGGAAATGCCCAAGGGGAGAATGATATTTAAAGCTGTACTAGGGGCATTGAAGCCGCTCAAAGAGAGTAACGATTGAATATTGTTGGCAAAAAAATTAAAATATTTAAAGAAGCCTAGTATGGAAAGGTTGACAATGATGCTTACTAACAACAATCGCTTTCTTATTTTCTTATCATTTAAGTTATATATCCAGATAGCACAATAATAATCAACACTAATAGAAAAAAACATTACAAAAAGAAATTTCCAATTCCAAGCTCCATAAAATATGCAACTGGCAACTAAGAGCATCCTATTTTGAAACTTATAATTACGACGAAGAAAAAGATAGAGAGAGAATGCTATGAGGAAGAAAATCGCAAATTCAAATGAATTGAAAAGCATTAAATAACATTCTGTAAGAAATTAAACGCATCTTTATAACATTCCACCTAACAATAAATTTTTTCCATAACATTTCCTATCAAAGCAATCTCTTTTTGCCCTTTACAAAACACAAAAGTCATAAACATTTTTAAACTTGCCTCAGCTTTGTAGTTATTCTATACGTCAAACAATAAATTGCAATCAAAAACACGCCTTGTAGGTCGTGGTTAAAAAAGCCGTATCGCTTTAAACTTAGTACATGGATAAAGATATACGAGTTAGGTTTTCAAAAAAGCTGCGGGAATTACGGCTTAGAAGAAAATGGACTCAAGAACAACTTGCAGAATATGCAGATTTGGCGTATAGACATGTCCAGCGATTAGAAAGCGTCAACAACATACCGCCAGCCAAAATTGATACAATTGGGAAACTTGCTAAGGCATTTAAAATAAAACCCTCCAAACTATTAGATTTTTAGCTTTACGGTGGCAACATTGAGCTTGTCTCAATGTCTATATAATGATTCTTACTGCCTTCTTTTTGTTCAGGCATGTCTGATTCGCTTGG
>CAZASA010000034.1:0-20937 GCA_964487685.1 uncultured Planctomycetales bacterium | reverse complement strand
TGTTATGGCCTTGGCAGGGGCTCAACAAGCGGCATTTATACCGCCTGGCTGTGCCACGTGTCCGACTGTAACCAATTGTTTTCCAGGCGCATCGCCCGCCCAACAAGCAGCTTTTGTGCCTCCTGGCTGTGCCAATTGTCCAACGGTCACCAATTGTTTTCCTGGAGCTCCCTCACCGATCCAGCCGGCTGCTTTCACAGGACGGGCTTGTCCCATCCCTTCATATGGAACACAAAATTATTCCACCAACGCGATCCAACCGGCTGCTTTTGCGGTGACACAACCGCCAGCACAAGCGGCACCTGTAATTTTCCGTGATGCCCTTATGACCCACGAATACCGTGGTGTCTGTGAATTGTGCCATGTAGTTCAACCGGACATTGCTATTCCGATCAACGCGCAGATGCCGCATGTTTATCGCGGGGTGTGTTCTAATTGCCACTTGATCCAAGGGCTGACTCCGGGGATTAGATGAAGAAATTAAAACCAAATCCGGTCAAAGAAAATAAGGAGCGGGTCATTTATGCCCTTTTTTATTTCTTTATCATATCCTTCCTGTTTAAAACCGTTTATGGTTTCATGACAGATTCAAAAACATTGCTGGCATCGGGCATTTTTTCTCTTTTTGGTATTTTGACAGCGATCGTGACTTTGATGCGGATTAACATTAGCCAGCCATGCAGGTCTTTTAACCAAGGGAAACTTGAATCGATCATCATGTTAGGGATTGCTTCCATTATTGCTATTGCGACGGGTATGCTGATCTTTTCAGTGGGGCATATGATTTTTTTTCATACGCTTTATCCACCGCAACTTTTAGCGGCCTGGATCGCGGCAACTGCTGCAGCCGGTTCGTTGGGCTTCCTGGAATGGATCGGCACACAGATCAACTCTGTTCCTGAAGGAGAAGAAGGTGACATTATATTTATTCTCCAGACGGATTTTATATTTTCGATATTAGCTGTTGCCGCGGTTGTATTTGCAAGGATGGGGGCCTATATCCTTGATTATGCCTGTGCCATTTTTGCTTCATTTTTTATCATTGTGTACAGTGTGCGTTTCCTTTACACAGCATTTAAGGGCCTGATGGATGCTTCCTGCGATAAAAAGACCATGTCCATGATCGAACAACTTATACTCAAGTCTGACGGTGGTCTTGCTTTGGGGTCGTTACGCGCCAATAAGATAGGGCATATCATTGAGATCGTTGTTTTTTTTAAGGTCCCTGAAGGGATGCCGATGAAAGAATTTAGCGCAAGGGCAGGAGAAATTAAAAAAGCGGTGAAGGCCCATTTCAACAAATCCCATGAGATGTTTATAGGGATCTCACCAGTGATAAGGACATGACTGAAAAGGGTGTCAAAACAAAACTTTGCCATGACAATTGCCTCGATTGTTCGAAAAAAATCCTGGGTTGGACGATCGTTGGCAATGCATTTTTGGTCGTCCTTAAATTGGTGGGTGGGGTTTGGGCCAATAGTTCGGGGATGATCGCTGATGGCATTCAGTCCATTTCCTGCGTTGTAACAAGCATCTTGGTGATGGTAACCCTGTCGTTCACCCAACGGTCCAAGGACGAGTATTTCCCTTATGGATATGCTAAGCTAGAGATTTTAACAACACTTATTGCGTTCAGTGTTCTTTTAGGGATAGGTGGATATATTGCTTTATCGAGTATTTTGGCGATATTAAAGCATGATTTTGTCCAGCCGGATATCATGGTGCTCCCCATCGCCTTGATATCCATTTTTGTTACGTATATGATCCAACGTCATAATTTTTGTGCCGGGGAAAAACTTGATAGTTCTGCCATGATCGCCAATGGTTATCATGCAGGAGCGGACGTTCTCTCTTCAAGTGCAGTGATAGGAGGGATCATTTTATCGCAAATGGGCCCTCATTTTGCCGTTTGCGACAAGCTGGCCGCTCTTATTGTCGGTATCGTGATCGTCAAGGATGCATTGAACCACTGGATTGCAAGCATACAAAACATGTTGGATCAGGTCCCTTTCCAAGGGTTCACTCAATATATTGAAAGGGCGATCTATAAAAATTCTTCCGGGTATCGGCCCGCTGGTATCAAATTTAAGAAGATTGGAAGGAAGTATTGGGTTGGCATCAATCTTCGATGTCCTGCGGTAAAAACTGTACGTGACACTATCCATCAAATGGATTTAATGAAAAAGGATTTGATGCGTGATTTTACATTGATCAATGAAATTGATTTTTTTATTGAATCGGATTGATTTGGGCATTACGGTTTTCCCGTCATTGACGTGTTAATTCTTTTCATGCTTATTCTTGCAGTAGGGGGCTTTCTCGTAGTGTATTTATTTAAGAGTGTTTCCTAAATACCTTCCCACAAAACCCTCCCACAAAACTCGTAATGCAAAGCGCTGCGGCAATGATTTATAATCATTGTAATATTGACTAAATATCAATTATAGTTATAATATTCTCAATGAAAAGAATGCTGCTATTTTTGATTTTTGTTTTTACGCCATACCTTTGTATTGCTCAACCGATCAAGGTTTATTTTTCCCCTAATGGCGGCTGTCAGCAAGCGGTGGTTGCTGAAATAAGAAAGGCCCAAGAGACCATTGATATCGCCATGTATTATTTAAGTTCAAGGGAAATAGCCCAGGCCTTGGTCAAAGCTTCTGATCGTAATGTAGCTATCAGGATAGTGTTAGACCAGGGCCAGGAAATAGAAGCTGCATCCAAAAGCACCTATTTGATCAAGCATGGTTTTCAGGTACGTTATCATCTGGGTTTTGGCCTCATGCACAATAAATTTGCCATCATTGACGGAAAATCGCTCATTACTGGTTCTTTTAACTGGACAAAGACAGCCGAAGAAAAGAATGAAGAGAATCTTCTTATCATCACCGATCAAGACACGATCGCGAAATATGAAGGACGATTTAATTACCTATGGGATACCAGCCGTAATGATTCAAGAAATGCGAGGGGAATAGACGCTTTTCCTTCCTGGTTTTGTGCCACCTTCCATATTTTTTGCAGTAATTAGGTGTTATTGAAATTTCATTGTATATAATGGTTATCAATGAAATCATCTAACCATCAGCATTCTTACTTGGCTTACTTCCTTATTGTATTGGCCTTTGAACTGCTTTTTTGGGCCCTGCTGGTGTTTGGCCATCGG
Source organism: uncultured Planctomycetales bacterium (assembly GCA_964487685.1). Lineage (GTDB taxonomy): Bacteria > Omnitrophota > Gorgyraeia > Zapsychrales > Fredricksoniimonadaceae > JABDGZ01. The sequence goes on along the minus strand of CAZASA010000034.1, from coordinate 17,771 downwards.
ATGCCCATCGGTCATGATGGTTTTGAAATGCTCTGCCAGCAGTGGTTTTTTGTTAATAGCGCCATCTCCCACCACGAATTCCCTTTATGGTCACCGTACCTTAATCACGGCACGCCGGTCTGGTGGTATTTTATCTATAGCCGGATGGAAATATTTTTTAATACGGTGATGTTATTTTCCCCCTGGATCAAAGGCGGGAATTTCCTGGTTTATTTTTATGGCAGCATATTTTTTGATAAATTTATTTTATTATGCGGTGTTTGGCTTCTTTCCCGAAGGTATTTTAACAGTCCGCTGACAGCGTTCTTTGTCTCAGCCACCGTGATGGCCACGACGATCGCGTATACACAGAATTCATTTTCCTTGGTACTATTTTATGTCCTGCCTTTGATGATCTATCTACTGCACCGTTTTTTTGACACCAAGAGCTGGAAATGGCTTTTGTTGGCCCTTTTCCTTTTATGCACGGTCAGCATCAATGTTTTTTATTTTATATCCGTGATCACTTTGGCTGTATTTGTCTTTTTTTGGGCCGTTGCCTGCGAATCACGGGGAACGATCTTCAAAGACATTAAAGTCCAGGCTAAGGATATTTTTTGGATGGGGGGCATTTTTGCTCTTCTTTTGGTCTTTGCCGCGATCTATATCTTGGGCCATGATCCGGCCATTGTCATTACGACGATCCAACGGCAGGCGGATGGGGGAGTGCCGATAGATGTTTTTTTAGGTTATGGGGGTGATAATAATTTTCTAAAATGGTGGGAATTGTTCATTGGTATTTCTTTGCGCTGGGACTATACCCTTTATATGGGATTGATGTGCGTTCCCTTATGTGTGATCGGCATATTTTTTAGTAAGAACGCCAATAAGAAATTCTTTATCTGGGGGGCGTTTTTCTTTTTATTGTTCGGCTGTGCCACACCCATATCAGCGGCGGCTTATTATTGTTGGCCTTTGATGAAAGCCTTCAGGCATATAGGCTTGGTAGCGCCTTTGATCAAACTTTATCTCTGCTTCCTGGCTGGTTTCGGTTTTGAAAGGCTTTTTGACAGCGAGGAGGACCAGGAACAGGGATCTATTTATAAGATGTCCATGATAGCGTCGGCCATTCTCTTGCTTAATTGGATGTTCTTGTCGCAATTGATCGCCGATCAAACCCTGACCACCTACTTGCTAAGAGCTTTAGGCCCTGACATTCAAAACAGGGTTTCCGTTGCTTCCATTGCTGATTATTTTTTTAATTTGGCCATACTCTCGTTGTTGGGGTCATTGATATTTTTCTTGAGGCCTTATATTAAATTCCCTAAATACGCCTCTTCTTATCTGATCATTTTTATGGTGTTTCATCTTCTCATGGTTTATTGGTATGCGTACGATGAGGTTCAGCTTAGGACCTTCCCGCTGACAAATGCTCAATATCATCTGATGGATTTTCGTCAAATACCCTATCAATTGAGAAGGTCTGTAGATGATCGCAATAATCCCAGGCATTTGATCATGCAGGGGATGCAGGGGCTCGTGCCAAATACGTTGGATAATTTCACCTTCGATGATCTCTTGCGCTCAAAACAGACGCCGGATTTTTATCTTCATCCTTATTATAATTTATTGTCAGCCTTCAAGGCCCAAGAGCGATCACCGGTACTTTTAAAACTGGCCGGAGTCACCCAAGACAAGGTCCAATTTTTTTCAACAGCCCATTGGGCAGGTTCCTTTGAACATGAGACCTCGAAATTATTGGATAAGAAATATGCCGGGGACATTTTATTTTATTTATCACCTTGGCACGACGTCGTAGGGCAAGAAAATTTGAAAGACCTGTATCTTTCAGGTAACCAGCGTCTGAATCTGCCTTATAAAATCACCTCCTTTAGTCCTGACCAGATCATCATTAATGTTAATACACCTCGAAAGGGTGTTTGGCTGCAATATAGCGATAATTGGCACCCGTCATGGAAAGCCCAGGTCAATGGCCATCCCCAGGAGGTTTTTATAAGCAGCCTGGCTTATAAAGCCTTGCCGTTACAAGGGGGAAATAATGTGGTCCGATTTTATGTGGATTCAAGATCGGTCGAGTGGCTCTATGACTTTTTTATGTTAAGCTCCCTGGCATGGATGGCTCTTTTAATATGGTTATTGCTTGGCTCTGCGGAAAGGAAGTTCAACGATGCTGCCTGAAAAATTATCCAGAAAAACGACCAGTGTGTTTTTTCTGCTGGCTCTTGTGTTTTCCCTTCTTGATATTTCGAAGGTTTTTATTGACCCACATTGCCTGGCATTTGATTCCAATGATGATGCCAATCATACCTTCATCAATCTCCAACAATGGCGCAGGATAGCGTCCCAAGGGGAATGGCCGATGATGAATGTGTATAACAATTTCGGGACACCCCTGATCGGGGACGTTATCACCTATCCGTTGTCTCCTTTGGCGGTGACCTATGCGTTCTTGCCAGGACCAAAAGCAATGACCGTTAATCGGGTTTTGATCGGTTTTTTGACCTTATTGGTTTTGTTTATTTTTTACCAACGGCGGTTCCCCAAAGTTTTGAGCATTGGCTTGGGGCTAAGTACTTTTTACAGTCCTGGTTTTATTTGGCATAGCGCGCACCATCATTTTCAATTGACCTTACTGATTTTGACGTGTTTTATTCTGCTTCAGGAAACATTTACGCAAAGGATGTCTGCAGTCAGCTATTTGGGAATGTGCGCCTTGTCCATCATCATGTTCTTGGGGGTAAGCCTTAATGTCGTTATGATCTTATGCCTGATGATCATAGGGTATCAATTTTTCCTGTCGGGAAGTGTGAACGAAAAAAGTTTTTGGATCGTGGTAAGCGCTCTTGTCTGTGGTCTGGTCGCGGTTTTTCCGGATACCTGGCTTTTTACAGAAGCTGCCGGTCGCAGTATCCGAAAATTGGCAGAATATCCGGTGGCGTCAATTATCGGGCCCAACAAAATATTCACGGCCCCGATCGTGGCTGCCAGCATCTATACAGCCGCTCTTTTTAGGGAAAAGCGTACCCGTGACGCGTGGCTTATATTGTGTCTAGGGGTCATTCCTTTTGGCATTGTGCTTTTTTCCAGAGTTATGCCGCTATTATGGCAGCAGATTCCTTTACTGGGAGCCACTGACGTTGTCCGGCTCACCTGGGGAGCCGGTATTTTTTTAATGATGGGGGTGGGAGGGCTTTTGCTCAGGTGGCTTAAATTAAATGAGCAATGGCGCTTGGAAATTTTCTTGTGTTTTTTGGCAACAGCTTCTGATGCATATTTCCTGACTTTTCGTCAAGAATGGTCATCAGCGGCAAGATTGGTCCTGGCTCCCATCTGGGGGATGATTGGTATTTTTTTTATCGGCTGGTTACTGGCCGGTGCGGCAGGCAGGAAATTCATACAAGAAAAGACAATGGCCAATTTTATGACAGGATTTATCGGTAGCGCAGTGGTGGTGTTTTTTCTCTACTATGCTTTTTTTGATGTGATGGGCCTTTCATATCCCAAGATCTGCCACATTGGCGGGCGTCCTTCATTTTCATTGGAAAGTTCCCAGGATTTTCCAATGCCGAAACTACTTGCGATGATACCCAAGAATTCCAGGGTGGCGTATAATTTCAATACCATTTTAGGATTGGATCTAAGAGGGGCCAGGGAAGGTATTTTTGGCTCCGGCGCTCGTAGTACGATCATGTCCAATGCTGATTTTGGTGTTAGATTGTTCAATAAAGGATTGGTCCAATTTGATAATTATACAGGGGATTATCATTTTTCTCCGCCTTGGCGCGCTAATATTCTTCAGCAATTGGGAATTGATTATGTCGTGGAACAAAAATTAGATTTACCTCTCCTTAAGCAGGGTTGGAATGTCCTAGGGCAGGAAGAAGGGGTGTTTTTATATCAAAATCCATTACCAACCAGTGTTGTATTTTTGAAAAATCGCGATGAAATAACCCCGCTGTCTTTTATTGTTCAAGGTAATGGCTTGGATGTAAAGATACCCAACAATCTTCAAACAGGGCAACAACTGATTATCAGTCTTTTAGGGATTCCCGGTTGGCGGGCCTGGATCGATGGCCATGAAAGCAGTTTTGTGGAAGGAAATAATAAGTTTTTGGTATTATCAGTAACTCCGCAGGACCATCTTGTCCGCGTGCGCTATGAACCCATAGCACCTGGGATGATCTTTGCCTTTTTTCTGTTGGCATTGACCATTCCAGGTTTGGTGATCATTACCTGTCGATTACGGCGTTAAAACCCCGCCGGTGGTGATGTATTCTTCGGTGGTACCTGTCGAGCCGGCTTTGACAGGTGTAGCCGTTACCGTATAACCCGCATTACTCATGCCGCAGTTATAGATGTAACCGGCAATGCCTTGATTACCCACTTGTGATTGCGCGCAATAAGATGAGTTAAGATAGGGAGGTTTTGCACCGGTCAAGGAGACCTCGTTTCCGGGATAATTGCCGTTGTTTCCCGAACCAAAAGATTCCGCGGCTGTTGAGATCGCCCGCAGCGTTGCTTTGGCCAGGGCATCATTGGCTGTCATTTTGGCGCGAAGCAGATTAGGGATCGCGATTGCAGCCAGCAATGCGATGATCGCAACCACGATCATGATCTCCACCAGCGTAAAACCTTGTTCCTTTTTGCGAGTACTCATAGAATCCTCTCCTGACTGGATCCCGCAGCTTTGGCCATCAGCCATGCGGGACCTTAATTCGGTTAAGTATGACTCCATCTTGAGTATATACTATAAATTACATATATTGAGCTAAATCGCCCATAAATAAAAACGGCTACTTCAAAAGAAGTAGCCGTTCTTTTTAATCTATCCTGTATGGAAAGATTACGGAGTTAAAACACCACCCGTGGTGATGTATTCCGTGGTAGTACCAGTCGAACCTGGAGTAATCGGTGTAGCCGTGACCGTATAACCCGCATTAGACATGCCGCAGTTATAGATATAACCGGCGATACCTTGATTGCTGACCTGTGACTGTGCGCAATAAGACGTGTTTAGATACGGTGGCTGGGCCCCGGTCAATGAAACTTCTTGACTAGGATAATTACCATTGTTTGCCGTACCATACGATTCCGCGGCTGTTGAGATTGCCCGTAACGTAGCTTTGGCCAAGGCGTCATTGGACGTCATTTTGGCACGAAGCAGGTTAGGGATCGCGATTGCAGCCAGCAACGCGATGATCGCGACTACGATCATGATTTCCACGAGCGTAAAACCTTGTTCTTTTTTCCGAGATCTCATGTTACCCTCCTTGCCCCGCCTGAGGCGGTGGCTTATTTGGTTATATATGACTCCGCTATAAGTATACACCATTATGAGGCCCATGCCAGTCTATTTTGGTATTTTTTTACCTATAAAGTTCCTTGAAATCTTAAAGAATACAGTGTTATACTGTCAACCGAGCAATAAAGTCTATTGCTTCTCTAATAACCTAAATACCTGGAAAGAGTACTTATGAATGAAGATTTACGCAATCTATGGCAATCCTTGGCGTTATTGCTTCGCAGTCATCCCTGGCATGGGATCCCGATCGGTGATGAGGCCCCTGAACTGGTCAATTCCTATATAGAAACGGTGCCTTCTGATACAGTCAAATATGAGATCGATAAAAAAAGCGGTTTTCTTAAAGTAGACCGGCCCCAGAAATATTCGAGTATTTGCCCCACCTTATATGGCTTCATTCCCCAGACATATTGCTCTAATCATATTGCCGAACTTTGCCGTGAGCGCACAGGCCGAAAATCAGTGGTAGGGGACGATGACCCGTTGGATATCTGTGTATTGACCGAGAAGGTGATCACCCATGGCGATATCATTGTCCGGGCCAATCCCATTGGTGGTTTTCGCATGATCGACCGGGGACAGGCCGATGATAAGATCATCGCGGTCATGCACGGCGATGCCCTGTACAGCCAATGGAACAATATTGAGGATTGTCCCCGTTCATTTATCGACCGTCTGAAGCACTATTTTTTGACGTACAAGGACCTTCCTGATTCTGATGAACGTATTTGCGAGATCACCCATGTATTCGGCAGGGAAGAAGCCATGGAAGTCATCCGTTGTTCCCGTAAAGATTATAAGGAACGCTTCAGCAAACTTGAAGAGATGATGTCCAATATCAATGATGACTAAGAAAAGCCTGTTATCAGGTCTGCTGGTATTTCTGATGGCGGTGGGATTGATGGATCCTCATCCATCTTTTGCCCAGGACCTGTTCGCCAAAGATAATCCTGATATCAATAAATTCGAATTCGCCCGCAGTTATATCTCGGCCCTGGGGTATATGAAGGACATCCATGACCGTTGGCAAAAAAATGCGCCTAAAAAGCATTTTACCAAACAAAAGACCAAGTTCATTTTAGCCACGATCAATGATCTGTCCCTGGACTCAACCGACCTGTTGATCATCAAAAATTACCTCATTAAATACCGGTCATCTCCCAATAATCTCATGCACAGGATCGCGGATATGGTAGTTGAGGCAACAGACCGCGAGATCACCATCAATCATCAAGAAAAAAGATTGTGGCAGGATTGGTACGATCTTAATGCGGCCAAGCAGGTCACTAAGGCCAAAGAGGTCGAATTTATCAATGCTGAATATAGTTTGGAATTACGGCGCAAAGAGGCTGAAAAAACCATTGTCCAGGCCTCTGTCATGATGACCAAGGCATTGATGAGCGCCAAAAATAAGAACGGAAAAGGCCATTTATTGGCCATCACGGCCCAACAGCGTCAGAAATTACTGGATAAATTGGATTCATGGGGATCTGAAAATTTGGATTGGGGCCTTAAGACCGGTCAAAATACGCTGGATGGTTCTATTGCCGTGATCCGCGAGATTTTGGAAGACTCCCTTTGGATCTCCCGTGATGAAAAGTAGTTTTCTTCAAAGCCCTCAAGTCCTCGTCGTAGAAGCATCGGCCGGCAGCGGAAAGACCTTTTGCCTGGCCAAGCGTTATGTGCAATTAAGTTTGTATCTGGCCCAACAACAAGCAGTGCCGATCCAATCCATCCTGGCCATTACCTTCACGAATAAAGCCACCTTAGCGATGAAATCCCGGATCCTGGATTTCCTTAAGCGGATCGCCTTAAAGAAATTAAAACCATTTGAAGTAGAAGAGATCATCAAGCCGCTGGGGGTGGATGAGGACAAGGCGTCATCGCTTGCCTTTGGCCTCATGAACGATGTGATCCGCCAATATCATTATTTCCAGGTCCAGACCATTGATAGTTTCATGAATATTCTTTTATCAGGATGTTCTTTTAAGATCGGTCTTTCAGCACGCTTTAAGATCCAGCGCAATTCCAGGGAATACCTGCAATTAAGCCTTGATGAGCTATTGGACCAGGCTACCAGCGACAGGAAGACCTATAAGCTTTTTGAGGATTTTGTACGCCAATACCTGTTTTTGGAAAACCGTTCGGGATGGTTTCCCAGGGAAGATCTGCTTAAAGTGCTGGGCGAACTTTTCAGGCAATACAATACCTATCAAAAGAAATTATTGCTTTACCCCGTAATGGACAGCCCTTTTTCAAGTAAAAAAAAGATCCTTGAACTTATGAAGGAACTGAAAGGTCTTTGTCCGCCGCAGACAAAGAAGAATTTCAAAAACCATCTGGAGGAGCTCTTATCAAGGGAAAGCGGGGTTTTTGACACGGATGAATTGAGCAAGTATTGGTCCAAAGAAGATTTTCCTCTCAATAAGGGAGGCGAAGTCAGTCGAGAATTGGAAGCCTCGTGGCGTGAGCTGACAAAGGCGATCCGTGAGCTTTGCCTGGTGGAAGCCCGCAGCATGTTTAATCCTTATGTGGTTTTATTTGAAAAATTGCTGTCTTGTTTTGGACGATTAGCCCAAAGGGATGATGTTCTTTTTTTAGAAGAGCTTAATCGCAAAGCGGCCCTGCTTTTTGAGGATGGCCTGGTATCAGTTGAAGAATTATATTTCCGGCTGGCGGCCCGTTTCCAGCATTACCTGATCGATGAGTTCCAGGACACGTCCGTCGGGCAATGGCGTAACCTGGTTTTATTGGTCGAAGAAGCCCTGGCCCATGGCGGATCGTTATTTTATGTGGGGGATAAAAAGCAGGCGATCTATTCATTCCGCGGGGGAGAAAGCCGTTTGTTTGATGCCTTACAGCGTCAATTGATCGATTACAATGTCCAAACCTCAAATTTGGATCGCAATTTCCGCAGTTGTCCGGCGATCATTGATTTTAATAACAGGGTATTTAGTTTAGAAAATTTGCAGGATTTTTTAGACCGCCGTCTGGAAGATGCCAAGGAAAATGACCGCCAAAAAGAGATCCATTTCTCGGAATCGGATTTTGGACTGCTCGCCAACACCTTTGCCCATGCCCATCAATTGCCGGGCAAGGATTTGAAAGGCGGGGTCGTTCGAGTAACATATCTGGAGGGGCGCGTCAAACAGGACAGGGCCCTTGAGGCGCGCGAGAAACTTATCATTTTGCTTAAAGACCTTCGCGGCCGCTTTGCCTTAAAAGACATCGCGATCTTGACCCGCGGCAATCAGGAATTAGAAGAGATCACCCAGTGGCTCCTGCAAGAGGGTATTTCTGCGTCCTCCGAGCGCAGCAGTGACATCAAAAATAATCCTCTGATTAATGAATTAATGGGCTTCTTAAGTTTTTTGTATTCACCCGTTGACAATAATGCCTTCGCGCAATTTTGTTTAGGTGACCTGATGCCTAAAGCCACAGGGATATCGCCTCAAGACCTGCAGGATTTTCTTTTTGAGTGTGCTCAAAAACAAAAGCTAGTTAAAGAACTTTATTTTTTTAAGGAATTTCAGGACGCCTTCCCTGATGTTTGGCGGGAATTTTTTGAAGATTTTTCCCGTCAAGTAGGCGTGTATCCATTATATGAACTGACAGCCGGGGTCATCAAGCGATTTGGCTGCGAAAAGCATTTTCTCCATTACCAGGGTTTTTTGATGCATTTGCTGGAATTGATCAAATTACAGGAAAAAGAGAGCTGCGGGCTTTCCCATTTTTTGGATTATTATGAAAATCTTGAAGGCGAAGGCCGTTTTGTACCCATGAATCAATGTGATGCGGTCAAGGTCTTGACCGTACATAAGGCTAAGGGATTGGAATTTCCGGTGGTTATCCTGCCATTTCTTGAAATGGACATCAATGCCGGCAGCGGCGGCCGCGACGGCAGTCAGGCGTACATTCTGGATATCCAGGATGAAGGGATGGGGCTTATTCGGCTTAAGGAAAGTTATCGACAATTCTCCCCTGAACTCCAACAGATCTATGAGCAAGAGTATAAAAAAGCATTCCTGGTTGAATTAAACAGTGCTTACGTGGCCATGACCCGCGCTATTGAAGAGCTTTATATTTTTGTTCCAACCAGGGTCGGAAATACCATTAATCCGGCCAGGTTTCTGATACCGGAAGATTCTTGTGAAATAGGCCAACCTGCCGAGCGGCCCAAAGCGCATGAACTGATCCTTACCCATCAAAAGATCAAACCATTTATATCCGACCCCTGGACCGGACTTCAAGAAGATACCCTGGGATCGCCCGCAAGGTCAGCGGTTCTTGCGCGAAAAGGGGAACATTATCATGCCGTGCTCATGTCCTTGGGCCATTTAACAGACGATAGTACAGTGCCGGCGGAAATCCGCTCATTTATCGATCGTCCAGACGTCCGTCCATTTTTTTATTTCCCAAATATAGCCGGTCATTCCCGCGAAAGCGGGAATCCATCTGATGTGCAAATTTTTTGTGAGAAGGAATTCGTCAATAAATTCGGCGACACCAGGCGCATCGACCGATTGATCGTGTTCAACGACAAAGTTTGGATCGTAGATTTCAAGTTATCACCCGTTGCAGCAGAGGAGCACAAGAGGCAAATGGATGGCTATATCGAGCTCATCAAACAATTTTATCCGAAGCACCAAGTATCCGGGCATATTTTATATTTACAGAACTAATAATTGGTCGTCATACCTGACACTCACAATTGTTCGTCATTCCCGAATGTATTTGTCGGGAATCTAAACTGCATGGACTGTATGCATTTATGAGGTCATTGTATTTCTTGAGCAGTGCACTGCGGAGGCTGATTTGGCATGGTCCCCGCCGAAGGCGGGGCAAATCAGCCGGAGCGTAGTGCTGCCGCCTCGCTGGAGGCGGCAAACGTGCCTGCGATGGAAATACAATGGCCGAATAAATGCGTTAGTAAAAAAATATGAGTAAGATCATCACCATTCCATTCACCGAAGATTTTTTACCGCATGTGGTGGATTATATTGACCAACACTATGTCAAGCAGGGACGTGAGCTTTCACGCTTGTGCTTGGTCTTCGGCGGACGTCGGCCTTCCTTGTTCATCAAAAGGGATTTGGCCCGCCGAATAGGTAAAGCCTATGAGCCGCCGCGTTTTTTTACCATCGATGATTGGATGGCCTATGTTGCTTATGGGAACCAAGTGCCGCTCGGCGGCAAAGACCTGGACCATTGCTATGCCATCTATCAAATGGCCATGCGCCTGTGCCCATGGGTCTGCCGCGGCAGGGAAGCTTTCGCGCAATTCTTACCGTGGGCCCGCGAGATCCTGCATTTCTTCGAGCAATTGGACCTTGAAGATGTGCCCCTAGATTCTCTTAAGATAATACAGGAACATGCCAAGATCGGTTTTAGCGTGCCTGAGGATATCAATAAATTATTGATGCATTTGAGTGTTTTGAGAGGGGAATTTCATAAGGGACTTGAAGCTAAAGGATTAGCGCCTCGTGGGTATAGGTATTGGCAGGCAGCCCGCAGGGTTGCAAGAAGCGACTTAACCATGTTTGATGAGGTCCTGTTCTGCAATTTCTTTTATTTACACCGCACCGAGAACATGGTGATCAAGGATATTTATATCCAAGGCAAGGCTGTGCTCATGATGCAAGGGGACCAGCGTCGATGGCCGGCCCTTTCCCGTATTGCCAAGACCTTTGACACACCGATCCTTGAAGGAAAAGAAGTCAAGCCTACGTCCTTTGATTTAAAGATCTACGAGGCCTTTGATGGCCATGCCCAGGCAGGTTTGGTCAAGGAGATCTTGTCCAAGATCCCTGATCTTGGATCAACGGTCATAGTATTGCCTGATAGTGATTTCCTTTCAACTCTCCTGACAGCTGTGGGCGATGGGCTTAAGGAATTTAATATATCCATGGGCTATCCGCTTAAACGCAGTGCGTTGTATACCCTTTTGACCTTGGTCATGGAAGCCCAATACCGGCGAAAAGGAACATCCTATTACACCAAGGACTATCTTTCTTTATTACGGCATCCCTTGGTCAAGAACCTAGATATTGGTGCGAGCCAGGCAACAGTTCGCTTGTTGGCGGCCAAAATAGAAGAAGTGCTCAAAGGCGAACTATTGACCGATCTATCCGGCCGATTATTTATAGCTCCTCATGACATTATTCAAGATGAGAAACTTATCAACAGCGTCATCCAATCCCTTCAGGGAATGGATATTACTATCGGTTCAAGCGAGCTAATAAAAGTTATCGAAGCGATCCACAAAGTCTTCTTGATTGATTTTGAAAATGTCCATACGGTGCTCGAGATGTCTGTTGCCCTGCAGGGATTTGTTGAATTCATGCAGGCCCATTGCGCCATGGACAAGTATCCTTTTAATGCCCAAATTGTGATGGGCCTGCAGGAGATCTGCGATGAGTTTAAGACTTGTGAATTTGCTACAGAAATTTTTGAACCCAGGGATTTATTTAGGATCCTTGAGGAACGCCTGTCTTTGCAGATGGTGTCTTTTAGCGGTTCACCGCTGCGCGGGCTTCAGATCTTGGGGTTATTCGAGACGCGTTCCTTAAATTTTAAGAATGTGATCGTCGTTGACGTTAATGAAGGCATCTTGCCCAGTTTGAATATTTATGAGCCTTTGATCCCGCGCGAGGTGATGATCAAGCTTAATCTTGACCGGCTGGAATTGGAAGAAGAGATCCAGCGTTATGGGTTCATGCGCCTGATCTCCGCCGCCCAGAACGTGCATTTGATCTATCAGCAGAACAATGACCGCACCCGCAGCCGTTTTTTGGAGGAATTGATATGGGAACAGGAAAAGAAATCAGGGATCGGCGAAGTTGATATCATCCGCGGGGCCTTTGAAGTTTCCGTTGATAGAAAACAGCGCATTATTCCTAAAACCCCGGCCATGGTCAATTTCCTTAAGAATTTTAAATTCTCCGCTTCCAGCATCAATACCTACGTTCAAAATCCGTATCTTTTTTATTGCCGCTATGTGTTGGGGCTCAAGGTTAAAGATGATCTTTTAGATGACCCTGAAAGCCGGCATATAGGCACTTTTATTCATGAATTACTGCAGAGCGCGTTTGGCGGGTTCAGTGGCAAGAAGCCCGTCTTGGATGAGCATTTTAGGGCCTATTTCAAGAAGATCTATGAGTCCAAATTTGCTGAAAGTTTCGGTAAGGCAGGCCGAAGCGACAGTTTTTTAATGGAAACAGTGTTAAAGACGCGGCTGGAATTATTCTTAGACCATGAAGCCAAGCGCTGTCAGACTGATGTCAAAGAGCTGCTCTATGTGGAACGCAAGTTTGAAGATGTGCTATACTTGAACGCAGAAGGGGTGCATTTAACTTATAGGGTTGACAGGGTGGATGAAATGATGGATGGCTCTATACTGATATTGGATTATAAAACAGGCACTTTTGATCCAAGCCCCAAAGAGGTCCCTGACCATGCGGTCTTGACACGGGAATTCATCCGCGACCATGTAAAGTCCTTTCAAATGCCTCTTTACGTGCACTACTTACGCCAACAATTCCCCGGCCGAGAGGTCAACAGTGCTTTGTATAATTTAAGGACCATGTCGATCGACAGGTTTTTGAAGAAAGACCAAATGAAGGATGCGGACCGGATATTAGCGGGTTATTTTAAAGCATTGGAATTCATCATGGATGAAATATATAATTTGAAAATTCCTTTTATAGACCAACCAGTTGAGGTAAGATAAACCCATGCCAAAATCAATTTTAGTTGTTGATGATGAGCAGGTGGTGTTGGAGATAACAAAGCGCAAATTAGAAGAGCACGGCTATGAAGTGCAGACCGTGGGCGACGGTGTCGAAGCTTTCAAGAGCTTAAAAACCAAGATACCTGACCTGATCATTTTAGATATCCAAATGCCCAAGATGAACGGTTATACGTTCATTATGGAAAAAGCCAAGATCCCCGAATATGCCAATGTCCCGGTGGTTGTGCTGACAGCTTACGATGAAATGGAACCGCTGTTCAGGCGCCATCGTATCAAAGATTACCTTCTAAAACCCCTCAAACTGCAAGACTTACTGGACAAAGTCCTAAAAATAGTCGGCCAACCCTGACCTTCCTAACACCCGGTGTTAGGAAGGTTTTGACCAATCTACTTCTATTTCTAAGGAGAATATCTCCTTGACAGCAGATCATTTGTCGTGTATCATTTGTAATGAATTCGTTACATGTGTAACGATTACTTAACATAAGAATATATGAAAATTTATAAACCAATTACAAAAATATTAAACAGTTCACTCAAAGTAGAAATCTTACGTCTATTCTGTCGCACAGGCAAGGAAATGAATGGGCGTGAAATAGCCCGTGAATTGAACGCCACAGCCGTAGCAACCCATAGGGCGCTTAAAGAACTTGCATCTGAAGGGGTATTAATAAGAAGAAACGCGGGACGTTTACATCTATATTCTATCAAGCAACAGGCTTGGATTACTGAAAAAATGCTAAAGCCATTGTTTCAAGCAGAGGATGGTCTAGAAAAGAATTTGATCGATGATATACAGCGGGGGATTAAATCTTCGAAATTAAAAAATGAAATTTTAAGTGTTGCTGTATTTGGCAGTGTTTATTTGGGCCAGGAAGGGCCTGGAAGTGATGTTGATCTCATGATAGTCATAAAGGATGGGAATTACAAAAGTCAGGTGGAAGACCTGATATTTGCCATAGATAAAGAGACATTTCCCAAGGTAGGTTTAAATTTAGAACCACATGTGAATTCGTTGGCAGAATTCAAGAAAAAATATAATGACAATAGGGAGTTAATCAAGAATGTTTTAAAAGCAAATAGAGTTTATTACGGACAAAACCTGGAGGTTTTGATATGACAGCAATTGTGAAAAAGGTTCGGGATGAAGAAAAGAAGAACTATAAGGTATTTTTAGATAGATCTAAACAATTTTACGAAACAATAGGGGTCTCCGAGAAATCCGGAAGATGGGCAGCCGTAGGTTTAAATGCCGTACATTGTGCTATTTCTATGAACGATGCTCTAACGGTCTACTTTCTTTTAAAGAGGTCAATAAGTGAGGACCATCGTACCGCTGCAGATTTGATATCTGAAATACCAGAAGAAGGTGTCGGGGGACAGGCCAGTAATTATAGAAGGATTTTAGCAAAGAAAAATGCAGTGGCATACGAAGGAAGAAAATTTAGAGAAAACGAAGCTTTGGAAGTATCCAAGCAGGCTGAAAGATTTTATCTGTGGGGATTAAGCAAACTGCCCAAGTAATAATGGAAGATGGTTAAGAAATTATTTAGAATAGAAGAAACCTTCCTAACACCCGGTGTTAGGAATAGAAGTAGAAGGGGCCAGGAACCAAAATGGGGACATGACAAAAAAGAATTTTGTTCCTAGTCTTTTCTATATTTCTAAAGGGTTGAGAAAATGAATTGTCCGGTCTGTCAGATCATCTTGCTAAAAAGGAAATTTGAAAATCGGGACATTTATTTATGCCCTTTCTGTAGTGGCGTATGGCTTGAAAAAGGGGAACTTCAGGAAGTTGAACAGTATATTATTTCAAATAAAAATGACGCCATTCTAAGTACCGAAGGTTTATCCGATAGAAAAGTAATCCCTGTTGACAAAATTGATCAAACCACAAGAAAGTGCCCGAAATGTGATATTGATCTGAAGATTTTTAACTTTGCCAATAATTCCAACATTTTTTTAGATAGGTGCGATTCTTGTGAGGGCATTTGGGCTGAGAAAGGCGTACTAGAAAAGATCTCTCTGTTTATGATTACAAGTGATGATCCGGTAATGGATGAATATACGAAAATATTAAGCAAAATGATTACAGAACATGAAAAATCACTGGCATCTTCAAAAGAAATTAAAAGCATAGGAGATGATTTAGATAGCCCAGCGTTAAATGGTATTGTCGCATGGCCGATGATCCCGTTACCTCTAAAAATTGATCAGCCAGCGGTAACATTAGCCAAAGTGACCATTGGTTTGATAGCGGTTAATATGTTGATCTTTATTCTTCAGCTAATGTTTGTTCATACAAATGAGGATGCATATTTTAGACTTTGGGGAATAGTTCCATTTTTAGGTTTTTCAATCAACAGAGCGTATTCATTTATTTCGTCGATGTTTATACATGGAGGGTGGGAGCATATTCTTGGCAACATGTTTTTTTTGTGGCTATTTGGGCATAACGTTGAAGATAAAATCGGCTCGTTAAAATTCTTAATTTTTTATTTATTATGTGGAATTTTTGGGGGAGTTCTTTTCTGTGTCATGCAGCCTACTTTAAATGACCCGGCGATAGGTGCTAGTGGGGCTATTTCCGGAGTGATGGGTGCCCATCTTGTATTATTCCCCAAAGAAAGTTTGCGGGTATTGTGGGTAGGCAGAGTAAGAACCATGCCAGCGATTGTTTATTTATTATTATGGATATTTTATCAATTCATTTATGGGATGGTTATTACCATAACTAATGTGCCATTGGCAGTTGCTCATTGGGCACACGTAGGTGGTTTTATTTCCGGATTATTGTTAATTCATTTATTTAATAGAAGGGACCATGAACCTTCCTAACACCCGGTGTTAGGAAGGTTTTGGTACCGTTGACCTGCATGCGGTTTTGTGTTAACCTTGTCCATTATTTATATAACCCTATTGTTAGATTATGATCAAAGATAATGTCGGTAAAGTTTTAGCCGATGTGGAAAATGCTTGCCGTAAGGCTTCCCGTGATCCCAAGGACATAACTGTCGTTGGTGTGACCAAGATGGTGGCCATGGAAGCTATTCAGGAAGCTATTAATGCCGGGATCAGGCATGTGGCGGAAAATCGTGTTCAGGAAGCCGAAAATAAATTCCCGTCTTTGCTGGCAAAAAATCCACAAATCAAAAGCCATATCATAGGCCATCTGCAGACCAATAAAGCCAAAGACGCGATCAAGATATGCTCTTTGATCCAGTCAGTAGATAGTCTTAAGCTGGCCCAGGAAATTCAAAAGTACGCGGCCAAAGACATAAGATCCATCGAGATACTGGTGCAATTCAATTGCGCCCATGAAGAACAGAAGTTTGGGGCTTATCCCAAAGAAGCGGAAAGTCTGATTGAAAGCATCAGCCAGTTGTCTTTTGTCCAAATTAAAGGGTTGATGTGCATGGCTCCTTACACGGAAGATCAGGGAATTATCCGTAAGACATTTTCGGACCTTCGAGGTATCAGGGACATAATTAACGCGCAATTCAATGGCCATCCGCGTGTAGCGATGGGTATTTTGTCCATGGGTATGAGCAGCGACTATAAGATCGCCATCGAAGAAGGCTCAACCATGGTGCGCATCGGCAGCGCCATCTTTAAGTAGATCCCCCTCTTTTGTTTAAAGAGGGAAAAGGGGAGTTCAATTTATGATAAATACTAAGATCGGCATCATCGGCTGCGGTAACATGGGCGAGGCCTTGATCAAAGGGCTGTATGCCAAACATAAGGTCTGTGTGTGCGAGACCAATGCACCGCGTGTTAAATATTTAAGATCAAAATACCGGGGCATTGTTTTGGGTGATTTGAAAATTGTCGAAGCCGCATCAGTGATTATTTTTGCCGTCAAGCCCCAGGACATGGAAATACTTTTAAAACAAGTCCCTCCAGGCAAGGACAAATTATTCATTTCCATCGCCGCCGGACTGACAACGAAATTTTTTGAGAAACATCTGGGCGGCAAGGTGAGGGTAGTGCGTGCCATGCCCAATATGCCGGCGTTGATAGGAGAAGGGATCACCGCGATCAGTGCAGGCCGCTATGCCACTGCCGCTGATCTAAAAACAGTAAAGAATATTTTACAGTCCATCGGCCAGGTCGTGATCGTGAAAGAATCCATGATCGACGCAGTCACCGCCGTATCCGGCAGTGGTCCAGCTTACGTATTTTTATTCGTCGAGCAATGGATCAACGCAGCCAAAAAATTAGGGTTTAATGAGCCTCAAGCCAAACAATTAGTTTATAAAACCCTGCTCGGCAGCGCCCATTTATTAGACCAAAGCCCATTTGAAGCCTCAGATCTGCGCGTCAAAGTAACATCCAAAGGCGGCACAACCCAGGCAGCAATGGATGTTTTTTCAAAAGGAAAGTTTGATCAATTAATGTTTAAGGCTTTATTGGCCGCAAAGAAGCGGGCTAAGGAATTAGCTAAGTAAAGCGGCGGGTGGCTCGGATTTGTCAGGACCCGCAATAGGAAGGAAAATGTTATGGCAAAAGTCGGGATTATTGGAGGCAGCGGGCTTTATCAGATCGAGGGAATAACCAAGGTCAAGGAAATCGCAGTCAAGACCCCATTTGGTGCCCCGTCGGATAAATATATCACCGGTGCATTAAGCGGCATTCCCGTGGTCTTCTTGCCGCGCCATGGCCGCGGCCACCGCATCAGCCCTTCAGAGATCAATTACCGCGCCAATATCTACGGCATGA
>CAZASA010000033.1:0-20938 GCA_964487685.1 uncultured Planctomycetales bacterium | reverse complement strand
ACACCGGGTTTTCCAGTGACACGGGCATAGCCGTCGGCCATATGCGTGGCGCCTTGTTCGTGACGGGTCAGGATCAGTTTGATCTTGGAGCCGACCAAGGCGTCAAAAATAGGGATAGCAGCGCCCCCGGAGAGGCCCCAGATATATTCGACACCGAGATTCTCCAGACATTTGATCAGGGCTTCCGCGCCGTTCATAGTCTTCTTAGGCTGTATTTTAGCAGGTTCTTTATTCATAGTTCCCTTGAGTTGTAAAGCGGATATATTAGCATAAACCCAGCAAGCTGCCAAGCTGTCATTTTAGCAGTTGGGCAAGCTCACCATTCTCATGCATTTCTGTGATAATGTCTGCGCCGCCGACAAATTCCCCGTTGATGAAAATTTGGGGGATGGTGGGCCAGTTGGTAAATTCCTTGATACCCTGGCGAAGATCTTCATTAGAAAGGATATCGTGGCCTTTGATGGGAACGTTATAGGATTGCAGGATCTGCACGGCCCGTCCGGAAAATCCGCACATGGGCGCATTGACGGTACCCTTCATATAGATCACAATTTTATTTTCTGTAATGTCCTTATTGATTTCCTGGCGTAATTGTTCTGTTAACATAGCATCTCCTGTTTACCTCCACAACACCCGGTGTTAGGAATTCTCCTAACACCGGGTGTTGAAAAGGTCTTTTTTTTTAGAATCCGTATTGAGATTTGGCCTTTTCCCATTTAGACGGAGTAAAGGTCTTTAACCCTAAGGCATGGACTATTTGAAATATATCCTTGATCGCGGCCATGACCATTTGCTGCTGTTTGAATACCGGCATCCCTTCAAATTGGGCAGAGATCACAAAAGCCTGCAAATGAGCCCCGTCGTTCATGGGGTCAAGCACGTAGGCTACAGAGCCGGGGATAGCTGTTTCAATACGTTCTTTGATCGCTTCTGTTGTCATTTTTTATGATTCTTCTTTAACCATTCAATGATATCTGATGATTCATAAAGAGCTTTACCATCGATCACAAGGCAGGGCACTTGAGGCTTGCCACCGATCTTGATAAGCTCATCGCGGTACACAGGATTTTCATGGGTGTCCCTCATGGGCACTGAAATTCCTTCTTTATCTAAGAAATCCCTGACCCGTTGACAATAGGGGCATCCTGCAAAATGGTATAAAACGAGGTTTTGCATGGGCACTATTTTACCAATTTTTCCACAAAAGCAATGACTTTTTCTTCGAGATTCAAGTTGTACAAACGGTTCATTTCCTGAAGGCAGGTTGGGGACGTGACATTGACCTCGATCAAATAATTTCCCAGAATATCGATCCCGACGAAATATAGTTTTAATTTTTGCAGGTATGGTTTGAGCAGTGCCACAATTTTCTTGTCATTGGCCGTGATCGTGGCCGGCATCGGTTTTCCGCCGGCAAAGAAATTATTACGGTGTTCACCTTCTTCGTGCATACGGATGACGGCCCCTAATATGTTCCCGTTTAAAAGCAGGATACGCTTGTCACCGTTTTTAGCCTCGGGGATATATTTTTGGACCACAATGGCCCTGTTATAGCGTTCGGTCAATGTCTCCAGGATGACATTGGTGTTGGTATTTCCTTTTTGGATTTGGAATATACTTTGTCCGCCAAAGGCATTGCTGGGTTTAGCGATGACATTCTTATATTTGGCGATAAAATCCAGGATATCCTCTTTATTAGCCGATATGATGGAAGGCGGCGTGATATTTTTAAACCGGCTGACCCAGACTTTTTCATTGACCGTTCGAATGCCTGAGGGGTCATTAATGACAACTACATGCTTGGGGAGATGGTCCAAGAGCCAGGTATTCATTAAATATTGTTCATTGACCGGAGGATCAGGCCGGATAAAGACCACGTGGATATCATCCTGGGACAATCGCGCCTTATGGACTTCTTTGAATGGCATATGAGCGATATTCTGGGGGATGACCTTGGTCACACGGAAATAGACCTTGCCTTCCACAAAGCTGATCCCGTCCATCGGTAAAAAATAGACTTCATGTCCCCGGCGGTGGGCGCCTAACATCAGCATAAAGGTGGTATCCTTCTCAAAAATGACCGTTTCCAGCGGGTCCATCAAAAAAAGAAATTTCATTTCAGTCCTTTTGTAATGTTTTCAAGCCTTTGCCGGTCCAGGTCTCTGATCTCTTCTGCCGCGGCAACACCCGCGACACGTCCCAGGATACGGTAGATGTCGAATATATTCAAATTGTGCTCGATCCCGCAATCTTTACCGTATTTATCCAAATGAGGGCACATTTTCTGGAAGCCCATGCCGCCGGGTGAGTTTAAATTTTCCCGTGAGCCTTTACTGGAATGATAGCGGTAAAAACCTCCGACGAAATTATTATCAATTTGATACAAGCAAACTTCGCAGGGATTTTCTTCAATGCGATGGATGGTGGGCACCCCTTCCTGAAGGAGAAAATGCGTGATGGACTGCGCGTCCTTGCCGCGTAAAAGATCATTGCGTTTTTTACGGTTTAATTCCAGGATCTGTGCCGGATCTTCAATGGGGACAACACCCATACCATAGGTGCCGGAATCAGCTTTAATGAAGATAAAAGGTTTGCTGTCCACGTTATGTTGCTGGTATTTGCCTTTGATATCTTCAAAAAGTTTGACAGCAGCCTCATGAAGGCGTTTTAAGTCAGATTCCGCGTTGACATCGACATTATTTACCACTTCATAGAGACAGGAAAATTGCCAGGGATCCAAGCCCACGATATAGGCGAATTCTTTCATTAACGCGTTCGCATGGCGGAAATGTTCAGATTTGAGCCTTGCGTGCCAACCGGCATGGATCGAAGGGAAGATGGGGATCTTGATGTTTTTTAGTTCTTCCGGGATCCCTGAAGAAAGATCATTGTTCATAATGATCATGTCAAAATCCACATCGTTCTGTTTGATTTTTTCCAAAACTCTCTTGAAGCAATAGACTTTCACTGTTTGACCGGTGGCCGTCTCTAATTCAACGGCACCTGAGCCAAGTTCACATAAACTGGTGTCATGGGCAAAGAAGTTAGCTATCTTGACGTCAAAACCTGCCTTGGTGATGATCTCCTGAAGTATTCGGATGTTTTCTAAATACCAGGTATTGCGGGTATGTTCCTCGGCAACGATCAGGATATTGGTAGCATCAGGAACGCGGGAAAGGATAGCTTTCTTGATGAGGCCTTCAGCATCAGCCAACCCGTGTTCACATAGATTATTAAACCCTGCGGGGAAAAGATTGGTGTCAACGACCGCGATCTTAAAGCCCGCATCTCGAATGTCAACAGACGTGTAAAAGGGTGTGTAGACTTTTTCATGGTCCAACAGCCATTGATGGATAACCCCTTGCTGGCGCTGGATACAGGGCACACAGATGGATTGCGAAAAATTTTGATTTACTGTTAATTTCATGACAGATAGTATAATACTAAACTATGATTAAAGCAAAGATTGAACAGATCCTTACCGAAATTTTTAAACCGCAATATCTTGAAGTCATCGACGAGAGTCATAAGCATGCAGGTCACGCTGGTGCTTCCCAGGGCGGACATTACCGCGTTGTCATTGTATCCAAGGTTTTTGAAGGAAAAAGATCATTGGAATGCCACCGCATGGTCTATCAGGCCCTTGAACCCGTCAAATCATCCATCCACGCATTGGCTATAAAAACGTCATCAGATCGTTAAGAATAGCGGTCGTTGAACCAGGGCTCGGCGGTATTGGAGTAACCTCGGACTTCCCAGAAGCCTAATTGATCGCGGTCAAGGAAGATAATTTCCTTGATCCACTTAGAGCCTTTCCAGGCGTATTTGCGGGGAGTGATCATGCGTGCGGGACCGCCGTGTTCACGCGGCAGGGGAATGCCGTTCCAGTGATGGACGATGAGCACATCGTCATCCATGCATTCTTCTAATTTTAAATTGGTGGAATATCCGTCGTGGCCGGTGACGTAAACATATTTGGCAGATGGTTTTAATTGGGCTTTTTGGGCGATGGTCTTGAAACGTACCCCTTCCCATTGATTGTCCATCCGACTCCAAGAGGTCACACAGTGAAAGTCAGAGACGTCTTTGACCTGCGGCAGTGCCATAAAATCTTGCCAGGTCAAGGTGTATGGATTTTCAACCTCACCTTCGATCTCCAGTTTCCATTTATCAAGGGGGATGTTCGGCTGAATGCCCAGGTCCAAGACAGGCCAGTTAGGGACTTCGCGTTGTCCGACGGGAAGTTTGGGCATGCCATGACGGTTGGCAGGGCCTGTGCCTTGTACAATGCGCATATCAGCAGGCACGCCTCCGGAAAGAAGCCCCCGTTTTTCTTCGGCGCGGCGGATCTTGCCTTTAATGACATTATCGTTAAATTGATCTTTCGCCATCTATGTCCGCAATTTATAACCGATTTTAAATAGATAGACCGTTGCTGTAAAAATGGCACCTGCCACTCCTAAAGTGACCAAGGCGCAGATGATCAGGGGCGTGTCCGTGACATTGGTCATGCTGTAACGGATGCCGGATATAAAGTAGTAGATCGGATTAAAGTGCGAAAGTATCTGCAGCGCCGGTGTAAGCATGAACAAGGGATGGAAAACGCCGCCCAGGAGGGCCAAAGGGATGATCACATAGGTGTTCCACATGGTAAGCATGCCAAAATCTTCCGCCCACAAAGCACCCATCATTCCGGCACACGAAAAGATCACAGCTATCAATATCATAAAATAGATCAAAGCGATCGGATGGGCGATGGTACTTGGAGTGAATAATAATGAGATCAACCATATGCCCATGCAAACAAGTATCCCGCGGGCAACACCGCCGGCCAGAAGCCCCATCACCATTTCAATATAGGAAAGCGGGGCAAGAAGGATTTCCTGGATATGATTGTGCCAGCGTCCGATAAAGAGGGATGAGGAGGTGTTTTCATAAGAGCTTGTGATCAGATTCATGGCCATTAATCCCGGCGTGATAAATTGCAGATAGGTCAAGCCGGTGGCGGAAAAATTGACCCGGCTGCCGATAGCCACCCCAAAAATATACATAAAAAGGGCGGAAGAGACCAGCGGGGGAAAAATAGTCTGATTGGCCACCGAGAAAAACCGGTAGATCTCTCTTTTAGACAAGGCCAGGACGCCGATGGGGTTTGTAACCAAATGTATCATAAAAGACCCAAACCATCCTAACACCGGGTGTTAGGATGGTTTATTCAATTCCTGTAATTTCCAAGAACACATCCTGCAAGGACTTATCCTGCAGGACCTGTTTTTTATCACCGATACGTACGATCTTGCCGTTATTGATAATACCAATGGTTTTACAGAGCTTTTCTGCTTCTTCCATATAATGCGTGGTAAGAAAGATGGTTTTGCCTTCCTTATTAAGCTGGGCTAAATAATCCCAGATCAGGAATTTTAATTCCAGATCGCAGCCGGAGGTTGGTTCATCCAGGATCAGGATCTCCGGGTCATGGATCAGGGCGCGGCAAAGCAATAAACGTTTTTTCAAACCGCCGGAAAGGGCGCGGTGTTTGCAATTGCGCTTGTCAGAAAGCTGGAAACGTTCAAGTAACTCATTGGCTCGGCGTTTGGCTTCCCAAGGGGTAATGCCAAAATATTCAGCCTGGTAGACTAACAACTGGTAAATGGTCAGGAAAGGGTCAAAATTAGATTCCTGGGCGCAAAGGCCGATAAGCCGTCGGGTGTTAAGATATTCTGCGGTCACGTCATACCCAAAGACCCGGACTTCACCGCTTTGATAATTGGATAGCCCGGTCAAAACATTAATCGTGGTGGTTTTTCCGGCCCCGTTAGGCCCTAGAAAAGCAAAAAAATCACCACGTTTGACCTCAAAGGAAATTTTGTCCAACGCTTGGAAATTATTATAGAATTTGGTGAGGCCGTTGATCGATATGGCGAGTTCTGAATTGCGCATAATTAGAAATAATTATACCCTGACAACGTTTTTATCCAAAGCGGTTTTTGCTTTTCTAGCAGCGTTACGGACAATTTCAGGTAAGGCCGGATGGATATAAATGGTGCGCAGCATATCATCAAGGGTGGCGTTCATATTCATGTAAGCGATGATCATATGGATCATATCAGAAGCTTCTGGGCCGATGATATGGCCGCCTAAGATTTTACGATTCCTGCGGTCAACCAGGAGCTTGCAAAATCCATGATCAGATAATAAAGCCATACCCATGGCTGAACTTTTGTAAGGATTAAGCCCGACGATATAATCAATGCCTTTGGTCTTTAATTCTTCTTCTGTTGGCCCCACACTGGCTACTTGCGGATGGGTGAAAACTGCATGAGGCATGGGAGGATAATGGATGGGGCTTTTGGTTTTTGTGCTAAATACATGTTCAAAGAGGTATTCGCCTTCAAAATTGACACTATGACGGAAGAAATATTTACCGATGCAATCACCCAAAGCGTACACATCGGCAACAGAGGTTTCCAGGAATTCATTGACTTTAATATAATTGGCGGGAAGTAGTTCGATATCTGTATTGATAAGGTCAAGCGTATCGACATTGGACGTGATCCCTGTGGCTATCAATAAGGCTTCAGCTGATACAACGGATTCCTTGCCATCCTGGGTATAATGCACCGTAAAGGTTTTATTATTGTACTCTATCTTTGTTGGGAGCGCTCCCAGGCGAATATCATGATATTGGCTAAAAATTTTTTGGAATTCTGCGGCGATCTCTGCATCCTGGGTGCGTAATAGTTTTGAACGGACCAGGAAGGTGGTCTTTGTCCCCAAAGCACCGTAGGCATGACCCAGTTCACAACCGATATATCCGCCGCCG
This sequence comes from uncultured Planctomycetales bacterium, assembly GCA_964487685.1. Lineage (GTDB taxonomy): Bacteria > Omnitrophota > Gorgyraeia > Zapsychrales > Fredricksoniimonadaceae > JABDGZ01. The sequence goes on along the minus strand of CAZASA010000033.1, from coordinate 14,115 downwards.
ATGATGATCATAGAGGAGGGAAGGGTTATATGGCGCAACGCTTCGGTTGAGGTCATATAAGGTGTGCCGGCTAAGCCTGGGATATTAGGGATGGACGGACGCGTGCCAACCGCAATAAAGATCTTCTCCGCTGTGATCTGTTCTTGATTGATCTCAATGACCTTATTATCGACGAATTTAGCACTGCCTTTGTATAGGCTGATATTCGGATGATTATTGTAACTAGTCTCGATCTTGTTTGAATCGCCATCGACCGTTGAAGAGATTCGCTCAACAAGCTTGGCGAAATCAACGTTAAATTTAGGATCATGGTGAATATCAAAGCGATGGGCTTCCTTGATCTCAATGGCCACATCCGCCGGATGAATGAGCATCTTGGAAGGGATACATCCGCGGTTTAAACAAGTTCCGCCCAAGCGGTCTTTTTCAATGACCGCGACCTTAAGGCCCATGGAAGCCGCAGGAGAGGATATCTTCGCCCCGCCGCCGGAGCCTATTGTAATCACATCAAATTTTTTCATGTAAAGCTGAGCTCTCTAAATATTTCTGCAAACGCTCAATAACTTGGTCCATCAGGATAAATTGCATCAATTCACTTCTGACCGGTGCTATATTGGGTAATCCTTTTAAATAGCCTACATAATGTTTACGGAAGGTTTGAACGCCATACTTTTCGCCTTTATATTGCACGTTTAACTTCAAATGTTCAATGCAGATCTGGATTTTTTCTTCAATGCCTGGTTCCGGTAAATGTTCACGGGTTTCAAGAAAATGCTTGGATTGTTTAAAGATCCAGGGATTGGCAATGGCGCCCCGTCCGATCATGACACCGTCACAGCCGGTTTCGAGCATTGCCTGGACATCTTCAGGGCAGGTGATGTCCCCGTTGCCGATGATGGGGATTTTGACAACTTTTTTGATCTTTTCCAACCACGACCAATCCGCAAAACCGCTATGCGCCTGAGAACGTGTGCGGCAGTGCAGGGTCAAAGCCTTAGCACCGGCGTCTTCGACCATCTTAGCGACATCCAAGATGACAATGCTTTGTTCATCCCAACCTAGGCGGGTTTTGACGGTCACCGGCAATGTGGTGCCTTTGACAGTCGCTTTGACAAGTTGTTCAAATAAGGGCAGGTCACGCAAAAGGCCGGCGCCTTCGTTACGGGCCACATGATTCTTGACCCAGCAGCCGCAGTTAATATCGATAAAGTCAGGCTTTAATTTTTCAATGGCCTGGGCGGCACCCGCCATCGCTTCAGGACGTCCGCCAAATATTTGGATCGCCACCGGACGCTCGTCTTCAGAGATCTGTATCTTTTCCATGATGCGCGGGATATCACGGATAATGCCCTCTGAAGAGGTGAATTCCGTGTACACGATATCCGCCCCCAAACGCTTGCAGATCAAGCGAAAAGGCAGCTCGGTCACGTCTTCCATGGGGGCCAGGCAAAGCGGCTTATTTATATCAATAGTCCCAATTTTCATAAGTGTCCCATTATAGCTAAATTACTCTAAGATGCAAATTTAAGTATAAAAGTAACCACATGCGATTATGAGGACATTGTGTTTCTTGAGCAGTGCACTGCGGAGGCTGATTTGGCATGGTCCCCGCCGAAGGCGGGGCAAATCAGCCGGAGCGTAGTGCAGCCGCCTCGCTGGAGGCGGCAAAGGTGCCTGCGAAGGAAACACAATGGCCGAATATATCCGCTAGGATGCCTTTTGATTGCCTTTTATATGCTTTAGTTTATAATTAGCGCTTATGGCGATCGTATTAGACCCAAACGAACCGGCGATAAACCGGGGGATCAAAACGGTTGGTATCGGGAAAAAGGGCAGTAAACCACTCCCGCGTGCATTAGCTTTGGAGATCCTGGAAGACTTAAGATCAGGCAAGGTTTCCCAAGCGGCTAAGGGTGCTTTTTTTGCCGGTTTATCGGCAAAAGGTTTTGAACCAGACGAGAAAGTTTTGGAACAGATCCTGGCAGGCTCATTGAAGGATGCCCCGGAATTTGTCCAATGGGTCTGCGCCCAGTTGCTTCAAGGACATACATTGGATAGGCAAACAGCGTATGATCTGGGGAAATTCCTATTTTCAGATGGGCCGGGTGATGCGGCCCGAGGCTGGGTTGCGAGTTTCTTGCGTGTTCGATATGAGACCGACGATGAATATGAAGGCCTCTTTCAGGCGATAGAAGACACCTTTGAACCGGCTTTTAAACTCCCGGTACCTCAAGGCCAACCCATCATCCAGATCGCTGAGCCTTTCGACGGTGTTGACCATTCTTATATGATCACACCCTTGATCGCGCACCGCTTGCAGGCCCAAGGTTATCGGGTTGTGCATCAGGTAGGGCGTAATAGCGGTCCTAAATCCGAGATGAATTTATGGGATATTGCCCATGCTTTAAGGTTGAATCCAGCTTTAAGTAATGATGACTTAGGGAAAGATAAGCCGATATTCGGCTGGTTTTTTCATCAGTCGATAATATCAAAAGCGTTGGATCGATGGGTCAATTTACGTCATCAGATCATCAAAAGGCCATTTTTAGCCACGATCGAAAGATTTATCAATCCATTAAAAGCAGACATATTGATCGCTTCTGCTTTTCATCCGCCCTATGGCGAAAAAATGATGACAATAGCCGAGCGTGCCGGGTTTAAAGGTGTTATTATTGTGCGCAACGGCATTGAGGGGACCATTGCTTTTCCTTTATTACGAGGAGTTAAGATTTTGCTGTCAGCCAGGCAATCAGACGGCAGTTTTTTACGCCATGAACTAGACATTGAAAATTCAGCGATGGTTGATAAAGAAGAAATGGTTGAAAAACCCAAAGCAAATGATAATGCTGCGCTGATCGAAAGCTATGTTAAGTCAGGATCGTCTGGGAATAAACATTTTGACCTGCGCGTAAGGTTGACGGGTGATGGATTACAAGCGGCTTTAAAATGGATTGAACAGAATAGCCCCGCTTGCCGTAATCGGCAAGCAGCGGGGTCCTGAAAGGAGAGGCATAATGATCTGGATCCAGGTTGCATCTTTAATGATGTTCTTAGCTGTTATTTTGGGTGCTTTTGGAGCACACGCCATTCATGGAAAACTTAGCGACAATTATATGGATATTTATGAGACAGCAGTGCTTTACCAGTTTATCCATGCGTTGGGATTGTTTGTCGTGGCTTGGCTTTCCACTATTTGCAAGGATGAAAAAGTTACTATTGCGGGGATCTTGATGTTAGCCGGTATTCTAATGTTTTCAGGGAGCTTGTATATTTTGTCCCTGACCGGGATCAGATGGCTGGGGGCGCTGACCCCTGTCGGCGGTATCTGTTTCTTGGCGGCTTGGGCGATTTTGTTTTTAGTGAAGATCTAAATGAAAAGAATATCCTTTTATACGTTTGGCTGCCGGTTAAACCAATCGGAAACAGCGTCAATCCAGAACTCCTTTGACCAAAGCGGTTATCAGGTGGTTGGCTTTGATGAGCCGTCGGATATTGTGGTCATCAATACCTGCACGGTGACCGAAGGGGGAGATGCTGATACGCGTTTTCTGGTCCATAAAGTCAATCGACTCAACCCTGGTGCCAGGATCGCCCTGGTTGGCTGCCAGGCTCAAATTCAAAAAGAGCAGTTAGCGTCATTACCTAATGTCCGTTGGATCATCGGTAACGCCCGCAAAATGGACCTGGTGTCAGTGTTTAATGAATTCCCGAAGCCTCTGACAGCGCAGGTTGTTGCTCCTGCCATTGAACGTGAGCCATTTAGCATGCCCATCGCCTCCGTTGACCATGAACATACACGGGCGAATATCAAGGTCCAGGATGGCTGTGATTTTTTCTGTACATTTTGCGAGATCCCTTATGCCCGAGGACGGGCGCGCAGCCGTGTGTACGAAGATATTTTTAAAGAAGCCTCGGCACTGGTGGCTGCAGGCCATAAAGAATTGGTCCTCACCGGTATCAATATCGGTACTTATTCTGATCAAGATAAAACCCTCATGGATATTATCAAAAAACTAGAAGATCTTGAGGGCCTGGCACGCGTGCGGATTTCATCCATTGAACCTACCACTATATCAAAAGAAATCTTTAACTATATGAATGAAGGCCATAATCTTTGCCGTTATCTGCATATCCCGCTGCAAAGCGGGGATGATGAAATTTTACAGGAAATGAAACGTAAATATTCAGTCGGTGAATTCAGTGATTTTGTCCGTCAGGCAGCTGCCCAAGTTGAGCAAATTTGCATCGGCACTGATGTGATCGTGGGTTTTCCGGAGGAATCAGAAGCGCATTTTGATCGGACCGCAGACTTGTTAAGGGATTTACCCATCCATTATTTTCATGTCTTTAGTTATTCACCGCGCCATATAGCCAAAAGCCGATTAATGGAAACAATGCCCATCGAAGTGATCCAAAAGCGCAGTCAAATCCTCCGGGAGCTAAGCCAGCGCAAGCGCCGGATTTTCCATGAGTCATTACTTGGAAGCATCCAACAGGTTTTATTTGAACATCCTAAAGGTGATGGATGGCAAAATGGGCTGACAGACAATTATGTGCGGGTCAAGGTCAAGTCCCCGCATGATCTATTCAATCAGATCCTGCCAGTGCGCCTAAAGCATATCGACGGACAAATTATTGTTGGAGAATTGGTAAAGAATGGCTAAACAGGCATCCAAGAATGATTGTTGGACATATATTGTCCAGTGTAAATACGGTACGTATTATGCCGGCTGGACCAATGACTTAAGAAAACGGATCGTGGCTCACAACAACGGCACCGGCGCTAAATACCTGCGAGGCAAAGGCCCGGTTAAGCTGGTCTACAAAAAGAAATTCTCAACTTCTAAAAAAGCCCAGGCCCAGGAGAGATCGATTAAAAAAATGACTAGAAAGCAGAAAGAAGCGTTCATTGATGAATAAACGATTAGAGTGGTTGATATTAGTTTTATTGGCAGCAGGCGGGGCGTTTTTATGGTGGCGTTTATCTTTGCCGCGATTTCAGTCCATTGACCTTTCCGTCAGCCAATCAAAGGCGATCGAAATTTCCAAGGATTATCTAAGTCATCAGCGCGGGGTCAACATCAACGGGTACAAAATGGCGGTGATGTTTAATGTGGATGACGGGGCTGACCGTTATTTACAAAGGACCATCGGTAATGTCGAAGAACAGCGCCTGATCAAACGCCTGCATTATGATCTGTTTAATTGGGTGGTCCGTTTTTTTAAGGAAAAGCAAAAGGAAGAATTCCGTATTGCTGTCAGTTCTGCGACGGGCCAAGTGACAGGGTTCAGCCACACCATCGAAGATACAGCTTCACGCCCATCGATCGATAAAGAAAAAGCACGTCAATGGGCCATCGATTTTCTAAAAAGGACCTTTGGCTTTGATCCTGCCCGTTACATTGTTCATGGGGAAGATACCAATAAATTTGATAATCGTCTGGAATATGCCTTTAGCTGGCAAGACAAGGATATGAACATCCCTTGGGACAAGGACAAAGATAGAGGTTATGCCAAGCTTCTCACAAGTGTGACTATTTCCGGCAACGAGATCTTGAGCTTTAATAAATACCAGTTTGCGACCCCCGACGGTTTTAACCGCTATGTGGATAATCTCAAACAAACCGGCCAAAACCTGATCCTGATATTTCGCATTTTATACCTGGCCCTTTTGACGATTGCCATCGTAGTTGTTGTTAACCGCAAGCATCAGGTGGTGAGCCGCACAGTAAAGCCATTTTATATCGGCATTGGCATCGTTATGTTCATATTAATGGCGGCTGAAGTATTAAATAGTTATCAGGATATTTTATTTGATTATCCAACAACCCAGTCCTTTAGTGATTACATGTTCAGGCAATTCATTGAGAATGCCATCGGGCCGTTTTTCATTGCGGTTGCTTTTGTCCTGCCTGCCTTGTCAGGGGAGTCACTGCGCTATGAAGTCGCACCTGCAAAAAAGAGCAGGGGATTTTTAAGTACGCTTTTATCATCTTTTTGTTCCGTCAATGTAGCTCGTCAGATATTTGTCGGTTATTTAGGGGCCGTGATCATCCTGGGAGTTCAGGCATTTATATTTGAACTTGGTTTTAAATATTGCGGCGTTTGGGATGAATTATCATGGTTGACCCTGGCATCGACCACCGTTGTCCCGGCGTTTTCAGCCCTGGTCATCGGTTTTCAGGCTTCTTTTGGGGAAGAAGCCATGTTCCGGTTATTCGCCATCAATTTGTTCAAGAAATACGGTGTCCCGACCATCCTGGCTGTTTTTTTTAGTGCCGCCATATGGGGTTTTGGCCATACGGGGTATGAAATTTATCCCATGTGGTTTCGGGGTATTGAAGTCACCTGTATCGGGATCATCATGGGTATTTTATATTTAAGATACGGTTTAGTCTGTGTTATTGCAGCGCATTTTCTCATTGACTCATTTTTATCCAGTCTGCCTTATTTATTGAACCCTCATGCAACTTTATATTTTTATTCAGCCTTAGCTGTGATCTCTTTGCCATTTTTTCTTGGGATAATTTCGTTGGCCTTTAATAAAGAAACACCGGAGAAACCGTTAAGTGTACGATTTAATCCTCAACAGCAATTTAATTTTACCTTATTGCAAGAGCTGTGCCGTTTAAAAACTCCTGATGAATTGACCGCTCTGAAAAAAGACCTCCAACGCCATGGCTGGGACGCCGCGATCATTGACCGGGTGTTTAATGGGGATAATAAATAATGCTCTTGTTTAACCTGCTTTTAGTCGCTGTCTCTATTATCGCCGGAGCAGTGGCCTCAATCTCCGGTTTTGGCATCGGCAGCATGATCACGCCGCTTCTAGCCTGGAAGGTTGGTACAGGAATCGCGGTTGCCGGAGTTTCCATTGCCCATTTTTTAGGCACAGCATTTCGTTTTTGGAAATGGAAACAATTTGTCAACAAACAGGTCCTTTTGAGTTTTGGGATCACATCTGCCATTGGAGGGCTTCTGGGTGCCTTAGGCCATAATATTTTTCAGAATGAGATCTTAACGATCATCTTTGGATGTTTATTGGCATTTGCAGGTATATCAGGATTAATAGGCTTATCCGATAGAATGCATTTTAAAGGCCCAGTAGCTTGGGTTGCCGGTGCCTTGTCCGGCGTTTTTGGCGGCCTTGTAGGCAATCAGGGCGGTATCCGTTCCGCGGCCATGTTTGGTTTTGATCTTCAGGGTAAAGAATTTGTGGCAACGGCAACCGGCATTGCTCTGGCTGTTGACATTGCCCGTATGCCGGTTTATTTAGTTTTTCAATGGAGGGATATCCTTGGTATTTGGCCTTTGATCGCCGTTGCATCGGTGGGTGTTTTGATCGGGACAGAGGCAGGTGTTTGGACGCTGGGCAAGATACCGGCGGCTTTATTTAAAAAGATCGTTTCGGGGATCATTTTATTGATCGCAGTTTTTGTATTAATCCATCGATAACAAAGGATTAGACCTATGAAATTACTCTCGAACTGGCAGATTTATGCATTGGGCTCCGCGTTTTTCGCGGGCCTCACGGTGCTGTTTGGCAAAATTGGGGTCATGAACATCAACTCTAATTTAGCCACTTTCATCAGGACCATTGTTATTATTGCCATGATCGCAGGTATCTTATGCGTGCGCCATGAATGGCAGAAGCCGCAAACCATTGATGCTAAGACATGGGCTTTTCTTATACTTTCCGGTATTGCCACAGGGCTTTCCTGGCTTTGTTATTACCGGGCCATTCAGATCGGTCCTATATCAAAGGTAGCACCGGTCGATAAATTAAGCGTTGCCCTGGCGATCCTATTTGGTATTATGTTTCTCGGGGAGAAGCTTACTTGGCAAGTCATTTTAGGCGGAGGCCTAGTCCTTCTCGTGGCGATTATTACTGCCACATCCTGACTATCTTAAGGAAGGGTGGGAAAGACCATACGTAGTATTACTGATTGAGAAATGAGGGGAATGTCGTATACTTGAATTGTCATTATGAAAAGAATATTTAAACTATCCATAGCTGCTTTGTTGACCATGACCTTGGGTGTTGCAACGGTCGTGTGCTGCTGCATTGCGCCGACAGTGATGGCGGTCTTCCATAAACAGATCGTATGCAGCCATTGCCCGGGAGATAAATCCCAAGGCAAGTCTTCCAGTCCTGCTACAGCATGCCAGCAGCAATTGACAAGTGCTGAATTTTTGCATAGTTCAACAATTGTCTCACCGGTCGTTTCAGCTAAAGCATTCCCGGTGACACATTTTTTAATTAATCACCAATTAACCTTAGCACCTTCTATATTATCTGCCTATCCGCCCGGAGGTCCGCCTCTGGGTATCAGTTTGACCCCGCTTTATCTTAGGACCTTTAATCTCCGCGTTTAATTTTCTCTAAATTATAAGATCTACCTTTTATGAATGGGTCATAAGAGGGGTGTATTAATTTCTATAAATTAGAGGAAATGCCATGAAAACTAAATATATTATTTTGACCGTTATCTTTGCAGTCATCGCATTAGGAACAGGGGTTTCTATTAGTCAGCAAACTAATGCTCAACAAAACTCTGCGAATCAAGGGGCCCATGAAATTTGGTATTGCCCGATGCATCCGCAGATCCAATATGACCATCCGGGCACTTGTCCGATATGTGGGATGAATTTAATTAAAAAAGGGGCCGAAGGGACTAATTAAACCCCTCAAAAGAAAGAAGAGATCATATGAACGCAAAAAATATTATATTGATCATTATTATCGCTGCCATAGCTTTGGGGATCGGGATATTTATTAGGCCGCAACTTAATCCTAACCAAGCCAATAGCAATCAGGGGCATCACGAAATTTGGTACTGCCCGATGCATCCTCAGATCCTGTATGACCATCCAGGTCATTGCCCGATCTGCGGCATGGACCTTGTTCAAAAGGCAGATGCGCCTAAACAGACGGGGTCAACGATAGAAGGTTACACGACGATCGCGGTAACAGCCCAACGCCAGCAATTGGTGGGTATCAGGACAGCAATCCTGGGGAAGCAAAGCCTTATCAAAACCATCAGAACTGCAGGGGAATATGAAGGTCAGGTCTATGCTCAGGTATTTGAAGGTGACCTTGAATTTATCAAGGTCGGGCATAAAGCCATCGTCGAAGTGCCGGCCTATCATAAAAAATATGAAGGCGTTGTCAATAGTATTGATACCAGCATTGATGAGACATCCAGGACCATCCGTGTCAGGATCTCGCTTAAGTTTAATAAACAAAGGAAATTCAAAACGAACATGTTTGTTAACGTTGAGCTTCCTGTAAATTTAGGAGAAGCTATCATTGTCCCCCGAGACGCCGTGATGGATACAGGGGTCCGTAAGATCGTATTTGTCCAAAAAGATGAGGGGACCTTTGAGCCTCGGGAAATTCAAACCGGCTGGGAAGTTGATGATGGGTTTGAAGTCAAATCAGGTCTGAAAGAAGGGGAACGCATTGTTGTGAGCGGAAACTTCCTTCTGGATTCTGAAAGCCGAGTTCAGGCAGGTATAGAACAGGGAGCAAGCCATGAATAATACCGAAAAAAAAGAAGGCTGGATCGAACGTTTGATCGGTTTTTCAGCCCAAAATAAATATCTCGTGATCCTTTGTGTGGCCGTTGCCTTGATCGCGGCCGTTTGGTCCATTCAAAATATTCCCTTGGATGCGATCCCTGACCTTTCAGATTCACAGGTCATTGTCTATTCACGCTGGGACCGCAGTCCGGATATTGTTGAAGATCAGGTTACGTATCCCATCGTATCTTCCTTATTAGGGGTTCCCGGCGTCAAAGCTGTACGCGGTTTCTCGGATTTCGGGTTCTCCTATGTTTATGTCATCTTCAATGATGGCGTGGATATTTATTGGGCTCGCAGCCGGGTCTTGGAGTATTTAAGCAAGATCATCCCGCGACTGCCGGAAGGTGTCAAAACAGAACTGGGGCCTGATGCCACGGGCGTTGGCTGGGTGTATCAGTACGTACTGGTCGACAAAAGCGGCAAGCATGATCTTCAGCAATTGCGCAGTTATCAGGATTGGTATCTGCGTTATCACCTGCAAAGCGTGCCTGGCGTTGCTGAAGTGGCTTCATTAGGCGGCTTTGTCAAGCAGTACCAGATCACCGCTGATCCAAACAAGTTATTGGTTTACAACATTCCTATCACCAAACTCGTCGATGCTGTGAAAAACGGCAATGAAGAGTCAGGCGGCGGGTTGTTGGACTTAAGCGGCGCGGAATACATGGTACGTGGCCATGGTTATGTCAAATCCATCAAAGACCTGGAAGAAACCGTGGTGAGCACAGATGGGCATGGCACGCCGATCCTTATTAAGAATGTCGCCCGGGTTGGTGTTGGTTCTGAATTGCGGCGCGGCCTTTCTGATCTGGACGGCCAAGGAGATGTGGTGGGCGGTACTGTCGTCATGCGTTTCGGTGAAAATGCCCTGAATGTTATTAATCGGGTCAAAGAGAAACTCAATGAGATCAAATCATCCTTGCCGGATGGTGTCGAGATCAAGGTGACGTATGACCGTTCAGAATTGATCTTAAGGGCCATTGAGAATTTAAGGCATCAGCTAACCGAAGAAATGGTCATTGTCAGCTTGGTCATCTTATTCTTTCTTTGGCATTTCCCGTCGGCATTTATTCCTATCATCACGATCCCAGTGGCTGTGATCCTGGCCTTTATTCCCTTGCTAGGCATGCACTTGACATCGAATATCATGTCGTTGGCAGGTATTGCCATATCGATCGGGATCCTGGTTGATGGGGCCATTGTGCAAATGGAAAATGTGTATAAGCATCTGGAATATTGGGAAGCGGGCGGCCGAAAAGAAGATTACCGGCAGGTCTGTATTAAAGCCCTTAAAGAAGTTGGGCCGGCGGTTTTTTTCTCGTTGTTAGTCATTGCGGTTTCGTTCTTGCCGATCTTTACCTTGGTTGACCAGGAAGGACGATTATTCAAACCATTGGCCTGGTCCAAGACCTTTGCCATGACCATCGCCGCTGTTTTAGTGGTGACCCTTAATCCGGCCTTACGCATGCTGCTCTTGCGGGTCAAGCCTTACCGGTCAAAGATCCTGAATGCCTTGCTTGTAGGTAAATATTACCCGGAAGAAAAGCATCCGGTCAGCCGTGTTCTTTTTAAAATATATGATCCTGTTTGCCGCTTTGTCTTGCGTTATCCTAAAGGGATCATCGCCGGGGCCATGGTGTTAATGTTAGTCACCGTTCCGGTGTATTTGAAACTAGGTTCAGAATTCATGCCGCCATTATGGGAAGGCAGTATTTTGTATATGCCCATCACCATGCCGGGTATTTCTGCGCCTAATGCGATGAAATTATTACAAACACAGGATAAGCTCATCAAAAGTTTTCCTGAGGTCATTAGTGTCTGGGGAAAATCCGGTCGTATGGGATCTTCAACAGACCCGGCACCGCTTTCAATGATGGAAACAGTGGTGCTTTTAAAGCCTGAAAGCGATTGGCCTAAGATCCATCAATGGTATTCATCATGGCCTGAAATACTTCAAGGACCATTTAAAGTTTTTTGGCCTGATCATATCTCCCATCAACAGCTCGTTGATCAAATGGACAAGAGATTGTCAATTCCCGGCACGACCAATGCCTGGACTATGCCGATCAAAAACCGCATCGACATGTTATCGACGGGTGTGAGGACTCCTATCGGCATTAAAGTATTGGGTTCTGATATCAATCAGATCGAGCGTATCGGGATCCAGTTGGAGGGGGTTATCAGGAATATTCCAGGCACCAGAAGCGTTTACGCGGAGCGTACTGCCGGAGGGTATTTCCTGGATTTCGATCTTAAACGGGAACAGCTGGCCCGTTATGGCCTTTCCGTCCACGATGCCCAGATGACGATCTCATCAGCCATCGGCGGTGAAGATGTGACAGAGACTGTAGAGGGTCAAGAACGTTATTCAGTTAATGTCCGGTATCCCAGTGAATTAAGGAACAATGTGGAAAGATTAAAGCATGTTTTAATTGCAACTTCCACGGGTGCTCAAATTCCTTTAAGTCAGATCGCCGATATCGCTCTTCGCACAGGCCCATCGATGATCCGAAATGAAAATGGGTTACTGGCAGGCTACGTCTATGTGGATGTGGCAGGCCGGGACATCGGCACCTATGTGGATGAGGCCAAAAAGGTCGTGGAAGAAAAGGTCAAACTTCCCCAAGGCTATGGGTTGCTTTGGAGCGGCCAATACGAGAACATGCTCCGTGTCCGTGAAAGATTAAAAGTGGTTTTGCCATTAACACTTTTTATCATCGCGTTTTTATTGTATTTGAACACGAAGTCAATGGTCCAAACAGGCATTGTGCTCTTATCAGTACCGTTTTCTTTGATCGGTGCTGTATGGCTCTTGTCCGCGATGGGATTTAATATTTCTATCGCGGTATGGGTCGGGATGATCGCACTGATGGGTCTTGATGCTGAAACAGGTGTTTTACTTCTGCTTTTTATGGAATTAGCTTTCAAGAAAGCAGTAGAAGAGAATCGCATGAACACCTATAAGGACCTAAAGGAAGCGATCCTTCAAGGTTCCGTTCGTCGTTTGCGTCCCAAAATGATGACCGTGATGGCCGCCTTCGTGGGCTTACTGCCCATCATGTGGTCCGACGGTGCCGGCGCTGATGTGATGAAGCGCATCGCCGCCCCCATGGTTGGCGGTTTATTGACATCATTCCTATTAGGACTTTTAGTCTATCCAGCGATCTACTACATCTGGAAAGCTAATTTTGAATTAAAAGGAAAATTAAAGTAAAAAAGCCCCCTCTTTTTTTTAAAGAGGGGGCAGGGGGAGTTTAATTTTAAAATAAAATTAAAATGGAGGGTATTATGAAAAGAATCACAGCATTAACGATGGGTATTATTTTTATGTCAATGAGTATGGTTTTTGCTCAGGAAGTTTCTGTGCCACAGCAATCATCAGTCCAACCGGTAGAAGTAGGAAATAAACATTGCCCAGTCACTGGTGAAGCTGTTGGCAAGATGGGAGCTCCAATTACGTATACGTATAATGGAAAGATTTATAATTTATGTTGCCCGGGATGCAAGAATGCTTTTAAAAATCATCCTGAAAAATACAGCAAAATCGCCCAGGATGATGCTAAAATTACGCAATGAAATTAGTTCCGTGTCATTGCGAGCGAAGCGAAGCAATCTTTAATTTAAAGCTATCAATAATTTTAGTTGGCTTTTTATTTTGGGCCATCCCGTCTGCCTGTGCCGAGACAGCCGTGGAATATTTAGTAGATGGTAACGACTCTTACGCCAGAGGCGATCTAAAACAGGCTATCTACGATTATACTAAGGCTCTTGATATCAATCCCAACCTTGCTAAGGCCTATGATAATAGGGGTGTCGCCTATGCCAAGCAAGGTTTTTTAGATCCGGCCATTGCAGATTTTACCATGGCCATTGCCAATAAACCTAAGGATGCCGAGGCGTATAACAACCGCGGCCATGCCTATGCCGCGCAAGGCAATTTAACTCAAGCCCTGGCCGATTATTCCAAGGCCATTAGGTACAATGCCATTTATGTGAAAGCCTACAACAACCGCGCGCTTGTCTATGACGAATTAAAAGAATATGACAAAGCCTGGGCAGATGTCAATAAAATCAAACAAATCGGCGGAACAATTGACCCTGATTTTATCGTTGAATTGAAAAAGGAATCAGGTAAGGGGAATTAAATCAGTTTTATGATTATAATTTAATTGATCGCATTTTTTAAGATCATATAACCATCTGTAATGAAACAAGTTACAGATGGTCTTTTATTTTATTTTGTCCTTCCTTTTCTTGTTTTTAATCTAAATAAATTGCATACTTTATATATGAGCAGTAAGACCCCATGCTCCCAAGATATTTTATTGCTAATCCGTCATTCCTCATGGCGGAGGTGGCTATCTTTTGTCATATCTATCCCAACTTATGTCATTCCTCCTTCAATTTATGTCATTCCTCCTTCAATTTATGTCATTCCCGCTCAAATTTATGTCATTCCCGCGAAAGCGGGAATCCATTTCTTGATTTTAATAGCATTTTTAATAAATACTTTGGGTCCTATTCCTTTAGCTC
>CAZASA010000032.1:0-21153 GCA_964487685.1 uncultured Planctomycetales bacterium | reverse complement strand
CCATTTTCCGGGGTGATAAAACCATAACCTTTTTGATTATTGAACCATTTGACTTTACCTTTTGCCATTACCTTGATCCTCCTTCTTATAAATAACACATGCTGCATCATTTATACTTACAAATAAAAGTATGCCAAACTTTTATTTACTTGTCAAATGATTCTTACTGCGTTACCGCCTGGCTGTCGGCGGAAGGATTTGCTACTTCAGTGCTTTTATTCAAATAGGTGGACAATAGTTTCCAGGTCTTGCGGCCGACCTTGCCATCAGCTTTTAAGTTGTTCTGGGTCTGGAAAGCCTCAATGGCTTTTTTGCTCTTGGCCCCAAGATGTCCATCGACCTTGCCGTCATAAAGACCGGCGTTCTTCAAAGCCTGCTGGATCTCTTTAGGTGTCGGTTTGCCTGTAACATCCGTTGCACCGCCAGTTGCCATCGCAGGTTCAGCAACATCCGTGGAGCCGGCTGCAGACGCATTCTCAACGACCACTGGGACAGAATTATCAACGCTCTGGGCGGAAGTATCAGAAACAGAAACTACGTTTTCCGTGGACACACCGTTGAGGTCAGCAGCATCTTCTTTTTTCTTTTTGTTACAACCGATAAAAGTTGTTAAAGCGAAAACGACCACCAAAACCAATACCAAGTTTTTCATAAATGCCCCTCAATCAATAAAGTTGTTAATAAAATCTTATACTTTTATCTTACGACTGTTTTCCTTAATGTCAAATTTCTTTATATATAATTTTAAAGGGGAAAAATCAGGTAAAAATAGCGGTTTTATGCTTTTGACAGGAATAATTCCAGGTCCTTCATCGGTTCAATACTGATGATCACCGGCACAAATCCCGGAGCATTCTTTAATGCTTCCATCATGGCCGGATCAAGATGAAATGAAATTTTACCGTTTTCATCTTTGGTTTGCAAATACATATTTGTTTTAGTCAGGTCAATACCACCGGTGTCCTTAAGCGCTGGGGTTGCCATGGCACTCCTTGCATTAGTTTTACTCAAAAAAGGATACTGGGCAATGATAAGATCCTGATAATTCTGTCCCAGATCAAAATGTTGGATCAAATTAAAACGATCACCTGGATCAGCGCTTTTGGGTTGTGAATAGATAACAATCGAATCCGACGATAAAATACGATCAATATTATTAAAATATCCCGCGATGTATCCCTGAAATATCTTATCATAATTTTTCGTTCCCAATCGCGTATGTTCTATCTGTCGATCAAGAAACCAGGTAAGGATATCAGATATCCACAGCGTATCTATATGCAATCCATTTTGACCCAGCCATGTTTGAATAGATTTAAATACGCTTTCTCTCATGATATCTGTTACAAAATATATGATCTTATTTGCTTGGAACATTCCCTTAATATAATTAAACCCCTTATCGGTTGATAGCCATGATCCATTACGGGTCAGCTCCTCTTGCATCAGGGCAATATTATCCCCTTCTAATTTCCCAAGCATCTTCTTGACAAAATCATACCTGTCGGATGAATCCTTGATCGTTTCTTCTACATCGGTAAAAAACTTATAAATCCCCAAATCCTGATCAAACAAGACACCATAGCTGGAATGCCTTAAAAACATAATATCAAAATTAAACACCCCTCCGGCACCGCAATGAACAGCATTCGGCCTTAAAGGAACTTCACCTATAGCTTTAAATACTGACTTTCTAATTTCATTTGAAAAAATATGCCCAGATTCAGCTTTAATCCTTGAGAGATCCGGCGAATCTCTCTTTATTTCTACTGAATCAATCTTTCCCAGCTGGATGCCCAGCATGGTATGTGTCCCTGGCTGTCTTAAAAAGATCTTTTGTTGACGTACTCCCTCAGGGGTCCGGTCAAAGGCAGATTCCAATAATCTTCCCTGTAAAATTTGCCCTGATCTCATGTGAAGCACCACATCACCCACTGTCCCCTGAAACAGATTCCCCTTAGCTAAACGCATCAAATGATAATTGGTCAGAAATCCTATACCATCAGAAGGTAATTGAAGATCCGATCTTAACTCATCTATCGCGTGATCAGCTTGGGTAGCATGGAACATCGCCGGATCCATGCCTAATTTCATACCTTTTAACGGTTCATAGTTATCCGCACGAAAGATCTGTTGGGTCATAGGATAATCAATTGAGTTCTCAACGGCTTCAATGACCTGCGTCCCTTTATCAGAAACAAGTGCTAAAGAATCAATAAGTGCTTTGAGATTTTCTTGAGGAATGCCGCCTCCGCGATGGTCCCACATCCATTCACGGATATTAGAAATGTAGATCGTACCGGCCCGAAGTTTATTTTCTCTTAACCATTCGGCGATCTTTTTAAATTCTTCATTATTTCGAAAATCACTTCTAAGAAAGAATAAGCGATTGTCGTTAAACATTTCTTTAATATAAAAGAAATTTTCGTCGCTGCCTATCCAAGTTTCCTGGTTATCCAAACTTTCCTGTAAAAATTGAGCATCTTGCTTGCTCGCAAATTCCTGTCCTTCTCTTGTTCCAATATAAGCCGTTAACGTACTGATAAATTGCTGACGAGTCGTTGAAGATAGAATCATTTCTTTTATTTTTTCATAAAAATGCCTGGTTTTACCACTGCGGTCTATAAGTAACGCATAGGGGGATCGATGGGCCGCTATCATGTCTAAATTGAATAATCCACTGACACCTATATGAATCTCGTTACTTTGTGCAGGATGGTCTCGCAATGCCTTAATCGTCAGTTCTTGCAAGTGTTCATTGCTTTTAACATATACAGGTCCATTAATATAGTTATTGATATCATGATCCGACAAATTCTCGGATTCAATTGATGCGATATCCTCAGGGAAAATAAGCTCATCTATTCCCTGTAATCCGATCTGGGAAGCTTCCGAATATATTATAGGTTTTTCTAAGTCTGTTTTTGTCCTTACAGGATCGATCAAGCCCGTCAAAATGCGCCCATTCTTGAGGGTAAATTTAAATTGACTATCCGTAGGGATTTGCCACACCAGGTTAAAAAATATTGAAGTATCCAAAAAATCTTTCTGCGGCACCTCTGCCAATTTAGCCTGAAGACTATTAGTTAATTCCCGTCCATTCATCGCGGGATTTTCTGGAATGGATTTATCTGTAAATGTAAATTCCTTAATTCTATCGATACCGATCAGATGGATCTGACCATCAGAGGTTTTTATTTCAAGGGCCCCTTGAGTTTCGGCTGACGGGGCCCTGGTGATCACTCCGCTTAATTGCTGGATTTCACCCACATCGTATCGTTCTTCATAAGTGATCTCAACAGGCGGAGGTTCAGGGAAACTATAATCAAAAAGATTTGAAATATATTTTCTTGCGTCTTTTTCTGTACGCACTGTTATTTTATGATCGGGGGTTTTAATTTCACGGACTTGTGAGTATAATATTTTGATTGATGATTTACCTTTAATACCGAAATTGTTTTCCATCGGTACGATCATAAAACTCGAACTAAGAGGTTCCCCAGTCCCATTTTTTACAAGGTAATCATTGTAAGACTCAAGCCTTCCTGAAATTCTGATCGACTTTCTTTTTGTTGCATCTGCATGAACGTTAATGTCAACAGGACGTCCAATATCTTTGTCAGTTATTTGATTGGTTTCAATAGCTTGGGTTTGCCTCCAGATCTCATCCCTATCTATGGGAGCCGAATGATCTGTATTGATCGACCCTAAAATATTGTCGTCTGAAACTGGCGTAAATCTGCCTTTATACAATCCTTTATTAAATGGCACAAAGGCATGGACAATAAACCCGTGAGAGCCCAAAGGTGCCGGCAAGTCTGTTTGAACGACCTTATGGCTTATATCTAAAGAGTCCTTCTCATCTGTAAAATATCCCGGCGTCTTATCAACAACCTGGATTTTTCCCTGATTCATTGAAACAAGACGTGTTAAATATGAATACTTCCCATAAAGCCAGGTGCCCAACCCATGACCACCTGCCCTATAAGTCTCATGTTTTCTAAAAATACTTGTCAAATCAGCCTTTTGACCACTAAGAAAACCAGGGCCATAATCAAACATCAAACATTCATAGCCTTGTTGGGATTCTCTCCAAAGGAAGACCGCATCTGATTTAGCATGCACCCTTACATTCCACCATATTTCCCCAGGAAAATCCGCTTTTCCTCCATCCCATTTGGAACTTACCAATATCGGATGAACATAGTGGTCAAATAAAGGAGGGCCGAATACCATATCACTTAAACTCCCCTGGAATGGTTTTAATACATACCCGTCATTTCGTTTGATAAATACGCCGCCTTCAAAACCAAGTCTCCGGGCTTGATAAACCAACTCATTGATGGCCTCCGGACCTTTAGACCATGCATCCATTAGGGCTTTATTACCCAACACTTTATCCTGGGGAAATTCCGGATGCTTCACCCCGCTTATTTGCTCTGCCATTGCCGCATTACCTACTGCTTTTAGAAATGGCTCCATGTTATCGTTTAACTGTTTAATGATCTGTCTAAGAGCTCTGTCAGGGTCGATTTTATCTCTCTGTACTTCGTAAAATTCAATTCGATATACGATTGGAAAGAATTGCTTTATGTAACCTTTCATTTGATCAATTTGTAAATTATTGCCAAAATTACCCATCAAAGTCTTATAGATCAAGCCTGTTAAACTTAACAGATCCAACATTCTTTCAAATGATAATGTATGGTCATATGTTTTACCGGGTTTTGGATCTCTCAACCTTGCGGCTCCAAAATCAATTAATTGGATTTCCCCAGCGTCATTGCGAAGTATATTCATGCCAACAATGTCGTTATGGGAAAAACCTCTTTTATGTAAATCTTCAACCTCAACACTAATGTTCTTTAATGTAATTATCCAATCGCGCAATGGCAATTTTTGCCAGAAAATATCATCCAGGTCCTTTGATCCGGAAATTGGGCGGTATTTAAACCATCTATGCTGATCATAAGTGCCGTCATTTAATATTTCAGGAACATACTTATTCCCTTTTAAAACCTTCATTATTCTTATTTCATTTTCTAATGGAGCATTATTGGCAGCTAAAGTGGAACCCGTACCTACTACCCTAACCTTTGAAACTTTATAATAATTACCTTCTGCATCTTTGTAAACTTCAGCCGTACGACCTTTATCAGTAACCAGCTGTAATTTTGTCAGGTCCAATTCTAACCCGAGATTGACCCGGGCGTGTCTTATGGCTTCTTCTTTGATCTGAACTTTTCGTAATCCTCCGGTCGTTTTATCTTCTGCCAACACTTTGTTTAGAAAATCTTCCAGGCGTTTTAAAAAATCTATTTTAAAATTCTCTCCTAAATTGCTTACAGGCAAACCTGACGCTATCCAGGTATTATAATTTTCTTGGCCCGTATATCGTTTAATTAGCTCTTCATTTAGGTCAAAACCAATTAAATAACCGGCAAATAATTCGCTGGAAAAATGGTAAAGCCATCCATGATTGATCTCAGGTGCTATCAAATATTCAATCCTATCGATGGTACTCCTGTTCTCAAGACGAAGCCTTCCATCGCTTCCATGTGTTACATAGTGGCCTCCTGCTGTACCCTTATCGGTCGTTATAAATCCATATCTAAAATATCCATTTCCAAGCGCCATTAGCATCACATTGGCCAGATTTGTGCCATGGTAATACGTCTCTCTTACATTCATCGCAGGATCAAAGGCCTTGTTGAGGGTTTCGGTGGTATTGTCTAATGTTCTATGTTGACCATCAAAAACGATGACTTGGGTAGTATAGGCAGGGACACCTGCCCTTTTCTTTAAAGACAAAATGATATTTGCTGTTGCTTCATGTAACTGAACAGTTTTGGGAGTTCCGCTATCATCCCACGATAGTGAAGCTTTTGGCGTTTGATCCTCACCCTGCCAATTAATGTTCAAATGGACAGCCTGGCCTGCAGGGATTTCCTTCATACGATTGCGTAATCTTTCAGCAAGCAAAAGTCCTGCTAAATAAGGGATATTTAATTCGATAGCTTCTAAAATCTGGTCTCTGGAGCTTCCTTTGGCAAACCTTATGCTCCATTCTCTTCCATCAGATCCTAAAGGAGGTTTTACAGGTAAACTATTATCCAGATCATGTATTTTGGTCGCTTTGCTGCCATCCCAGAAGATAAATTCTGATTTGAATACACCTTTATTCGATCTCATTTTTAATTCCAGATCCGAATCCAATACGGCATTGAAGATCAAATTCTCAAGTGTTGGCCTGGTCAGATCAGAATTGCTTAAATGTCTAAAAATCAAACTTTCAATTTGTTCCGGATAGATCAATCCAGGATTCTGTGACAATGAAAGCTGCCAATTCTTAGTTGATCGGCCCAAAAATCCGATCGCGTCCCTTGAATAATAATCTCTATACCCGGTGTGGTCTTCTACTGAAATAATGCCGCCCGGGGGGATCTTGGCCATCAATGTTGTATAAAATTCTTCAGGTAAGAAACGCACGTAAGAATCAATGTTTCCCATACGCACGAAACGGTATTGAGCTTCAGGAAATGCTTGTTGAAGGTCCTGGACATCTACTCTACGGATAACAATATTGTCCCCTAAACCAAGATACTCTTTTGCCGCGTTCAAAAAACCTTCAACAAAATAAGATCTATCTGTCAGGATCAGATGTTCACCACCTAGGCTTTTCATAAAATGAGCACCACGGACTCCAGTAGCAATATCTACAATTGGCGCTCTTCTTAAATCATCGTCATAGGGAATAAAACCTTCCATCGGCAGATGCTTGTCAAAAAATGTATGATCATTTTCCGCAAAAACCTTCAATGCAATTTTACTTATTTTCCAGAGAAACTTCCTGGCTTCTTCAGAGTTTTCATTATTTTGATAGGCATTTTGTGAGAAAGCTTCCATTTTCTCAAACATACCCCTTAGATTAGGAAGTTTTTTCAGGAAATTCTCACGTTCTGCTACAGTCTCAGGTGTAAAAGAAGTAACGGTATAAAACATACCTGCAAAATCTTTTTCATAAAGTTTCAATTGCTCTATATTCCTATCCGACAAGAATTTTCCTTTTGATCTTTTTATATATTCAACATAGATATCTATCGGAGTACGCGGGTCTTTGGCCAGTTCATCTTTGTCATAGACAGACATGACCTTGGTAGTTTTAGCTATAAGATCCTGCGACGATACCCCGAAAGAAAATGCATTATATCTGGGGTCTTGCCTTTTTGCTTGCGGTGTAAGGTTTTCAAATCCCATCGCCACATACCTTTCCTGGGCTGCTTTATTGGTCTTAAGTACTGCTAAATATAATTCCTGGATACCCACTTTTTTGGCTCTTTGGGCCAGGGCATGCATGAGCCTTGATCCTTCGCCATTTCTTCTTAAAGCTTCTGCAACAGCAAACTTTTCAATGATCGCTGAATGGGCATCATCAGGATATGCCAGCACAAAACCCATGACCTTGCCTGAGGACCCAAGCGAAACCTGGCTTAATTGTGAATGTTGGTCATCTAAACGGATCTTCTGCCATGTCTCAACCGGGACAGGGAACATGGTCCCTTTTTCATTTTCAATTTCAGCTAAAGCATCGATCTGATCTTTTGCCTGAACATATCCGTCACCGGATAAGGAATTTAAAGTAACAATTTTCCCCTGATCCAGCATTGCATGGTCAGCTGTCATGGCTGAATTAGCCGGTCTGCCCAAAGAGATTAATAAATTATTTTTAACCTCATTTAATTTATACGATGATCCTTCCTTTCCAAGAACATTAATTAGACCTATGTTTTTTGATAAATGAAAATAAAGATCATTTTCACGAAAATAATTTACGCCTTGTGTAAGAATTTCAGTTATTAAGGTATCCCGATCTATATGTTTATCAAACCTGTAAATATACTCCCAACTACCTTTAACTAATAATTCAAAGGATAATTCATAAATTTGTTGTCTGGTTTGCTCCTTTTTAATATTATCATTTCTTTGAAATTCTCCCTGAAGGCCCCTTAACCTAAACTCTATATGATTAATAAATGTGGTTCCCCATAACCCTTTTAAATCCGGCATAGGAATGGAATTTTTATCTGCCAATTCTTTTATTTTATCAATTAATTCATCGACGCCACCACTATGGTATATGCCCCAAATTTCATACCAATCATCATTGGTTAATTTAGTAGCTAATTGTTCAAATTGCTTCCAGGCTTGAACTGGACTATCTTTATCCATAGGGGCCCATAGAACTTCACGCACATGTGCCCTGTTACTATCATCTAACATCCCCTTAGCTTCCCACGCATCCCATAATTGTTGCTTATTTTCATCTGTTAATGCTCTTAAATCTGCTGGGGGCCCCATGACTGAATCTTTAGCATGATACATTCTTGTACTTCTTATAAACATCCCCTTTTGACGCTGAGTTAATCTTGGCGCGCTGAACTTCAATACAAATTGTCCTTCATCTTTGGCAAAGAACTTTACTAGACTCAGACCCATTGACAAATGTGATCCGTAAGGATTCTCTGCTGTAGCTAAATATCCATTATTGTTTATTATGGCACTTAAAATATTATCCAGCCTATCACCACGATAAATTAAGGGAGCCAATTTTAGATTATTCATTAATTCATCTTTTATATCAGAATCAATCCAATCTTCTAATGTCCAGTCATAAAAGAACCCAATAACATCTGCCGCAATGCCATATTTTTCAGATACTTTTTTGACCAAGGCATCATGATTAATATCACCATCATTCAAACTCATCGCTTCATCAGCAGGGTCTGTTTTCATGGCAACGACAAGCATGGCTTTGGAATTATTGGCTAAACCGCGGGGTTCTTGATCTAGGATTTGCAGGGTTGAGCCGGCTTTCAGGCTTGTCATGGCAAAGTTCATTCCGCCTGAAAAATATTTCCTAGGGATGGTAGTTTGATTTGGATCCCCGACAGAAACATTCGGGGATGACATAATTGGCTCTTCTTTAATGTAGTTAAAGACGCCTTTTTTGAAGGCTTTTAGGTATTGTTGGTAGATGTATTCTGGATCCCCGATTAAAGCATTCGGGGATGACAAGGTGGAATTTACATTCTGGGATAAAAAATTCTTTTCATAACCAACCCCTGCAACTTTATTTTTATCAGCATAGACTTTTGCTAGGATGCTGTCTTTGATCTTCTTTTTATACCAGGTTGCCAGGATAAGGCTGTTGTAGACTTGGCGCAGTTGGGCGAAATTCTTGTCTTCGTTAACTTCTTTGGAGAGTTCGGGGAGGATGATTTCGCGGACAATATTGGATGCGATTGTATGGGATGTATTTGATGTATTTAGATCCCCGACAGAAACATTCGGGGATGACAAATTTTGTTGGTGTTTATTCAGTGACAGATAATCTTCTTCTAACATTACTTTAAGTTTGCTTTCGACTACATAGGCGGTGCCGGCTTTGGCGTTTTCGTAGACTACGGCTTTTTCGGGGACTATCCAGACTTTATTGAAGGTATTGACTGGGATATTGGTGGTGCCAAACTTTTTAGAGGCTTCTTCATAAATACGCTTCCAGAATTTCTTGCCTACCTCGCCTTCCGGGTATATTAAAGAAGCGGTGATCTGCTTGAGCATATAATCCTCTGCCAGCAAATCTCGGCCCATTTCGGTCAAGCCAAAGCTTTGGGGGATTATGCGGTTCTTTTCATAAGGACTTAGGTTGACCCAAAGGTCGGCTTCAGGGATGGTTAGGCTGGCTAGGAAGTATTTGATTAATTTTATTGATTCATTTTGTAGATACGCCTTTAATGGCGATGGATGAGACGCCATAAATGGCGATGGATGAGACGCCATAAATGGCGTCTCTACGGGATCGCCTGTATCCAAAATAAAATCGAAACGGAAAGGATTGTCTGGATGGACCTTGATGCCTTTTAGGATCGGCGGGTTGAATGGAGCGCTTAAAGGAACCATGGTCCCTGGCGCTGGGAGAGACGTCATTAATGGCGATGTATGAGACGCCATAAATGGCGTCTCTACGTTTTGGGCATAGGTTGGCAAAGGGCCAAAGGAATTTAATAAGAAGGCTGATAAAATGACGAACAACTGTGAGTGTCGGGCAAGACGACCATAGGATATCCATCTCCGCCAGGAATTGTGGCGGTGCCCAAAAGGCATATATTGGGAGCATGGGGTATTACTGTTCATATATATAGTATGCAATTTATTTAGATAAAAAACAAGGTAGGGAGGATACTTTTCGGAAGGAACATTCCGCCATTTGGCGGATCAGCTCTAAGCTGAAAAAAAAAGGGCTCAGCAAGGTGCTGAACCCTAGAAAATACCCTATTGGTTGGAATTTTTACCTGTAAACAGGTTAAATCAGGACATTAGCCTCATCCCAGGCGAATGTTGCTTCTTCTTCCTGTTGGGCTTTCTGATTTGATTCTTGGTTATGTGGACCGTTCATAGGAATATACCTCCTTAAAGCACCCATGGGAAATTTTTTCCCTTATCTTGGGTTAGATTATTTAAGGATAATATATCCTATTTTATTAGAACTGTCTAATACTTTTTGAAATATTTTATTAGAATCTTTTAATACGTTTTTGCCAAATCAATTAGTAAATTTTAATAAAAATGTTCAAATTACCAATGGATTCCCGCTTTCGCGGGAATGACAAAGGTCGTAAATAACCTATTAAGATAAATTATTTCCCCTCGGAGGCCTTGGCTACGGCGACCATTTGGGCAATCTTGGTCACCTTTTCCCTTGGTTTGCCTGAATTTAAACCCATCATGATCTCATAGGCATCGATTTTCTTCCAATCGATAAAGGTGACCGGGACAACTCCGCGAGATTTAAGTAATTCTAGCAGATCTTGAGTATTTGGGTCAAGACATTCAGGTAAATTTTTTAAGTCTTCCATTAAGGAATGCACCGTTTCCTGGGCACGAAGTTTATTGGTACCTATCACACCGCTGGCACCATGAGCGATCCAACCGCAGACATACAAGCCTTGGATGGGATTTTCACCATCCAATACCCGGCCAGATTGATTGGGCACTATCCCCTTTTGAGGCAAAAAAGGCAGCCCTTCAATAGGCATTCCTACATAGCCAATACTGGTAAAAAATGACCCACAGGCAATTTCTTCAAATTGATCCGTTGGTTTGCCATCCTGGTTGATCACAAATTTGGCCTTTTCAACAATGGTTTGACCCAGGATCTCAACCGGAGTCCTGTTAAAATGCAGGAAGAATTTCTTTTTACGGTTACCACAGGGAAAATTGATAAAAGACCTTAAAATATCGATGTTTTTTTGACGAATGGCATTGGCAGGACCTTCCAACTCCTTAATCTGGCTTTGGTCAAGGTCTAAATCCTTAGGGTCAACGATCGGGCAGCAATCCCGCAATTGGGCCATTTCTCTTATCTCAGCCGGCGTAAAAGCCACGTGAACGGCGGTGCGGCGGCCATAGACATGCACTTCTTTGATCTTGCTTTCACAAAGAACATCCAGGGCATGTTGGCAGATATCGGTCTTGGCTAATTCTTCTTTCGTTGAGCCAAGGATACGGGCAATATCAATGGCAACATTCCCCTGCCCTATAACAACCGCCACTTCTTTGGAAAAATCAAAATCATAATCACTAAATTGCGGATGGCCATTATACCAACCGACGAAATGGGATGCGGAATAACTGCCTTTTAAATCCTCACCTGGGACGCCTAATTTCCTGTCTGTTTCGGCCCCATAACAAAAAATAGTAGCATCATAATATTTTTTAAGTTCAAGAACACTAATGTCCCTGCCGATCGTCACATTACCAAAATAAGAAAAATTTTTATCAGAGGCGGTATGTTCAAAGACCTTGATGACATTCTTGATCTTTTCATGGTCAGGGGCGACCCCATAACGCACCAAACCAAAAGGGGCCGGTAATTTTTCAAACATATCAACATGAACGGGGATGCCCTGCTTTAAAAGGACCTCTGCCGCGTAAAAACCCGCGGGACCGGCTCCGACAATAGCGATCCGTAAGGGACGTTGTTCTGTGGGGGTAAAAGGCATTTTACTTCCTAAAACGAAAAATGAGGCATTAACTCAACCGGCCATATACCAAATATAATATTGGCTACGACGGTCAAAAGCAAGGTAAAAACAAGAATTGCAGATCGGTTGACAGGGATCAGAACTTCTTCTTTACTCAAATACATGGCCTTAATGATCCTCAAATAATAAAAAAGAGCGATAACGGAATTGGCCACGGCTAGAAGCGCCAAGGCATACATTTTCGACTGGACCGCAACCGCGATAACAACAAATTTTGCCATAAACCCGGCCAAGGGCGGAATACCTGCCAGAGATAATAAAGAGATCGCCATGATCGCGGCAGTCAAAGGAGATTGACGGGAAAGGCCGGCAAACTGGCTTATCTCTTCTCTCTTGGCCAAGATCACTGAGCCGAAGGCGCCTACGTTCATAAACACATAGATGAATACATAAAAAACCAGCGCTTTGATCCCGATTATAGTGGCTGCGTTCAAGGCGATAAGCATAAACCCGGCATGCGCGATGGATGAATATGCCAACATGCGCTTGACATTGGTCTGTTTTAACGCGATCAAATTGCCTGCTGTCATGGTGATGATCGCAAGCATTTGTGTCAGCGCTGTCCAATGAATGACCAGCATCGTCGTGGGATTAAAAAAGACCCTCACGAGCAACGCAAAACCCATGGCCTTGGGGCCTATGGATAGAAATACACTGACCGGTGTTGGCGCTCCCTGATAAGCATCGGGTGCTGCCATATAAAATGGCGCCAGGGAACATTTAAACGCGATCCCGGCAAGGATAAAAACAAGGGCCAAAATAAAAGCGGCCAATGAAACATGTCCGGACTGGAAAGCTTGGGTTATAGAGGCAATGTTCAATGAGCCTGTCAGGCCATAGATCAAGGACACTCCGTAAAGCATGACCCCGGTTGATAAGGCCCCAAAAAGAAAATATTTAAGACCGGCTTCTGAAGAAAAAACATCGTTCTTAAAAAACGCCACCAAGATATAAGAAATGATGGAAGTCGCTTCAATAGCAATGTAGATCATCAACAGATTACCGGATGAAACAGCCATCATCATCGAAAGGCCTAAGCATAATATAAAGAAATAATACTCCCCTGAATCCTGCCGCTGGATCTCATCCTGGCCCATGGACAAAAGAATGATCAAACCAGTACCGATCAGGATGATCAAATTAAAAATAGCCGAAAAATCATCCGCTTCAAAGAGACCGAAAAATGCGCTTGTAGAACAAAATGACGATGACGGCAATACTGTTAAAGCGGCCAAGACAGCGGCTATAGCGATATACCCTGCGAATTTCCTTAATGAGGGTATGACGCCTGAGATCAAAGCCCCCAGGCTTAGGACGAACAAAATTATTTCAGGATATAAAAATTGTAAACTCATCATATTCTTATTTGGATCCCCGATAAAAACATTCGGGGATGACGAACAACTGTAAGTGTCGGGTTTGACGACCAATTAAATTAACTAAAATAAACGGGCCATCCCTTCCACGGCCATTTGCTGAAATTGCAAGATCACTTGCGGGTAAAACCCGACTATCAGTGTTATTGCGATCAGTGGTACAATTGTTACAAGCTCCCTCACGTTCATATCCGAAAAGCCCTTGCAATTGGGATTAACAGTTCCCAATAATACCCGCTGGATCATCAACAGGAAATAACCGACCGTAACGATCAGCCCCACCGCTGAAAGAGCGACCAGCCCCGGATGTAAACTAAAGGCACCGGCCAAGCTCATAAACTCCCCCACAAATCCGCTTAAACCCGGCAATCCCAGAGAAGCCAGGGACAAAAAGGTCAAACAAAATGCGTAAAAAGGCATGGGTAGGGACAGTCCGCCGAAACGGCTGAATTCACGGGTATGGGCCCGGTCATATAAAACACCCACCAACAAGAAAAGGCCGCCGGTAATGATGCCGTGATTGAACATTTCCATAATGGCCCCATTAAAACCGGTCACATTTAATGCCGCGGCACCTAAAAGGACAAAGCCCATGTGGCTGACGGAAGAATACGCCACCATTTTCTTAAAATCAGTTTGGGCCATGGCCACACAAGCGCCATAGACGATATTGACAACTGCTAAAACAGCCAAGGCAGGCGCCAGGTTTGCTGCCGCTAATTTAAACATAGGAAGACAAATACGGAATATCCCATACCCTCCCATTTTAAGCAGAACGCCGGCAAGCAAAACACTCACCGGTGTCGGCGCTTCCACGTGGGCATCCGGAAGCCATGTATGAAAAGGAAAAGCCGGGACCTTGACGGCAAATGCCACGAAAAAGGCAAAGAACAAGATCATCTGCCAGCGCGGATCCACGCCACTCTGGATCAACTGGATGATATTAAATGTGTGCGGATCGGAAAGAAAATATAAGGACAATATCCCGATCAACATCAGCACTGAACCGGCCAGCGTATACAGGAAGAATTTGACAGCCGCGTATTCACGTCTGGGCCCGCCCCATATGCCGATCAAAAAATACATCGGGATCAAGACCAACTCCCAGAAAATATAGAACAAGACCAGATCAAGCGCCAAAAAGGTGCCAAGCATCCCAGTCATCAGAAGGAGATAAAAAATAAAATATTCTTTAACACTTTTTTCAATGCCAAACGAGGCTAAGCATGCTAAAAATCCGAGTAACGCCGTCAAAAATATCAAGGCCAAGCTTAATCCATCCACTCCCAGAAAATACCAGATATTCCATCCGGGCAACCAGGACTTGTATTCAATAAACTGCATCACGGATATGTGGGTATTAAAATGCAAGACTAAATAAATGCTGAGCAATAAAACCGCCGCTGTCACCACCGTGGCTGTATACCTGATGCAATTGACCAGGCGGGAAGGCGTGATCAAAACCAGGATGACACCGGCTAAGGGTAAAAAAATAATTGTCGATAATAATGAGGTCATATTTTTATGGATTCCCGCTTTCGCGGGAATGACATAGTCAAGTTTAATTCAGTTTTAACAGCCAAACTATTAGCATAACAACACCGAATACTTGCATCAGTAAATAATTCTGGATAAGGCCGGTTTGGCTGCGACGGATTAATCCGGAACACAATTGGGTGACTCCTGCCACAGCATTGACCAAGCCGTCAACGATATTGAAATCAAAATCATAGGCGGCCCGGCAAAGGCGCAGGCAGGGCTGGATAAAGAGAAAATCATAGATCTCATCAATATAATATTTATTAACCAACAGACTTTTAAGTCCTTGTAAAGAATTTAATACTGATACGGGCGCAAGGGTCAAGCCACGCATATAGATCAAATACGCCGTTGTCAATCCTGTCAAACTGATCAGGGTTGAAATGCCCATGATCAAATGCGCCTGACCCTGGGATTGGTCAACCAAGATTTCTTTGACCGGTGCTCCCCAAAAACCGGCTCCAAAAGCAAAGACAGATAAAACCATCAAAGGAATTGTCATGGTTAACGGTGATTCGTGCGCGTGCATGTCACTACGGGGTTTTCCAAAGAGAACTAAAAAGATAAGCCTGGCCATATAAAATGACGTCAACAAACTAGCCAAAAAGGCCATGGCCAATAAAACAGGATGATGCTGTCTATAGACGATCAATAAAATTTCATCCTTGGACCAAAATCCTGCAAA
The DNA here is from genome assembly GCA_964487685.1 of uncultured Planctomycetales bacterium. Classification (GTDB taxonomy): domain Bacteria; phylum Omnitrophota; class Gorgyraeia; order Zapsychrales; family Fredricksoniimonadaceae; genus JABDGZ01. The sequence continues at coordinate 5,449 of CAZASA010000032.1, read as the reverse complement.
GGGCGGAACACCGGCCAAGGCAAGTGTACCGATACAAAATGTCATGCCTGTGATCTTCATTTTAGAGAACAGACCGCCCATTTTCTGGATGTCCTGAATACCGACAGCATGGATCACACTACCCGCGCACAAGAACAAAAGCGCTTTAAAGAAAGCATGGGTCATCAAATGAAAAGTGCCGGCACTGACTCCCCCAACGCCTAAGCCCAGCATCATAAGCCCAAGCTGGCTCATCGTTGAATAGGCTAAAATGCGTTTGATATCATTATTGACAACGGCCATACTTGCCGCCATCAAGGCTGAGATGGCACCGATAACAGCGACTGTTTGTAACGCAACGGGGTGTGCCGCAAAAAGCGGGAAACAACGGGCCACTAAATAGACACCGGCAGCCACCATCGTCGCGGCATGGATCAAGGCTGAGACTGCGGTTGGGCCTTCCATGGCATCCGGCAGCCATACGTGTAATGGGAATTGAGCGGATTTGCCGACAGCGCCCATAAAGATCAAAATTGCCGCGATCGTCAATAAGGGTTCAGGTCCTTTGAGTGTGCTTAAATCGCTAAAATGAAAGGTCCCGCAGGTGAAGAACAACAAAAGCATACCGATCAAAAATCCGGTGTCCCCTATCCTGGTCGTGACAAAGGCCTTAATACCCGCCGCTTGGGCCGACGGTCGTTCATGCCAAAAAGCAATTAGGAGATAGGAACAAAGGCCAACACCCTCCCAGAATATAAGCAGCATAATAAAATTATCAGCCAGCACCAATCCCAGCATGGACGACATAAACAGAGACATATAAGCAAAGAACCTGGAATATCGTGGATCATCGTGCATGTATCCGATGGAATAGATCAGAATAAAAGAACCGATAAAGGTAACGATAAACAGCATCATGATCGTTAGAGGATCGACAATGATGCCGAAATTCAAAGGCTTGCCTGCAATAACAAGCCAGGTACCAAGATCATAAGACCCTGCTCCGGCATTAAAATCTAAAAGGACTTTTAGCGACAATAAAAAGGAAAGGACGCAGGCACCGATGGCCACATAGGCGCTGGCTTGTTTTAAATGACGGCCGGTAAAGATTATGATGATAAAGGCCAGAAACGGGAATAAGGGGATTAAATGGGCTATGTGCATAATTACTTCTTCATTATGAAACTTATGGATTCCCGCTTTCGCGGGAATGACATAATTACTCTTTCATTAAGGTTATTCCGTCAGTGAACAGGGTCTTGGCATTGCGGTATATAGCAATGATCAAGACCAGGCCAACGACGCTGGCAGCCGCGGCAATAGCAATGACAAACAAACTAAAGACCTGCCCCAGCACATCCGAAGAGCCAAAATACCTGTTGAACGCCACCAAATTAATGTTGGCGGCATTTAAAATGAGCTCAACCGAGATCAAGATCCCGATGACGTTGCGACGGGTCAAAGCACCATAGATCCCAACACAAAAAAGAAATGCACTAAGAAAGATATAATATCCAAGAGGGATCATCGCTTGTCCTTTCCGATCACGATCGCACCGACCATGGCGGCCAAGAGAATAACAGACATAAATTCAAAAGGTACTGCGTAATAGCTCATTAAGGACCGGCCGATCTGTTCCATAGTCGCCGGAGCTGTTATCATAATCATTCTGGCCCAAGGATGGGTTGCAAAGACACGGAACAAAATGCATAAAAGCAGTGTGGTGATAAAAGCGGCGAGGGGCCATTGCTTATTGACTTGCTCAATACCCTTGTCCCCGATATGCGCGGTTAGTTTGATAGCAAAGACAAATAAGGTGATAATACCACCCACATAGACAAGGATCTGAACAACACCCAAAAAGGGCGCATCCAAATAAAAATAGATGCCGGCAACACTTAAAAGCGTCATGGCTAGCCATAAAGCGCAGTGAAAAACATCCCGCTGGGTCACAGACAACACGGCAAAGATACAAACACAGCCGGCTATTAAATAAAACATAACCTCATTCATCAACTGGTACCCCCATCCACATTCTTATATTTTTGATCGCTCATCAAATTGATATTGTTCACATCCTTATGGTCGAAATATGAAACTTCATACATCTTATTAAGGTAGATCGCATCAGTCGGGCAAATCTCCTCGCACAGACCGCAAAAACAGCAAAGTTCCGCGTTAAAGGTGAACTTGGTGATGGTTTTAGTCTTACTATCTTCTAATACCTTATGATCCAATTCCAATGCCGCTGTTGGGCAGATCTTGATGCATTGATAGCAAATGACACAATCCGGCGGTTTCAGGTCTACCATCCCGCGAAAGCGTGAACTCATCGGTTTTTTGTCAACCGGATAATTCAGGGTCACGGATTTCTTAAATGAATTAAAAAATGTGACTTTAAAACCTTTAAGGACGCTGGTGATGCCCATGAAGATCCGGATAAAAAAGCTTTTAAGATAGATCATTAACATAGTAAAAGATTGCTTCGTCGCCTTCGGCTCCTCGCAATGACGTGCTCATTTAAGCATGAACCAGCCGCTGATCAGTAGGTTTAACAAGGCGATCGGGGTTAAGACCTTCCAGGCAAAAGACATCATTTGGTCCATCCTAACCCTGGGCAAGGTCCAGCGCATCCACATTAAAAAAACAATGAACCCATAAGACTTGATCAAAAACCATACTACTCCCGGCAAAAAAGGGCCCTGCCAGCCGCCCAAGAATAGAGTTGTGGCAATCGCTGAAATGATGAACATGTTGGTGTATTCTGCCACAAAGAACATGGCGAATTTCATGCCTGTGTACTCTGTATGATAGCCCGCGACTAACTCGGATTCAGCCTCGGGAATATCAAATGGAACGCGGTTGACCTCAGCGGTGGCGGAAATAAAATAGATCACAAAGGCAACGGCTAAAGAAGGTTTAAAAATAAACCAGCCATGTTCCTGGGCGTGAATGATGCCTTGCATGGACATGGTCCCGGATTGCATGACAACCAAAAGCACGGAAAGCAAAAGCGGCACTTCATAGCTGATGATCTGGGCGGCGGAACGCATGCCTCCTAATAGAGAATATTTATTATTTGAGCCCCAGCCAGCCATAAATATACCCAACACACAAATGGACGTGACTGAACATATATAGAGAACGCCGACATTCAAATCCAGGGCGATCCACTTTTTACTAAATGGGATGACCAAAAAAGCCATCACTACCGGCACTGTGACAAAAAAAGGCGCCAGCCACCAGGAAAGGTAATCAACACCCTTAGGCACGATGTCTTCCTTTAATAAGAGCTTGATGGTATCAGCAATAGGCTGCAAGGTGCCATGAAAACCAGTGAACATGGGCCCCATCCGGTTTTGGATCTTGGCTGAGACCTTGCGTTCAAGCCAGATCAAGAACATGGCTGAAAATGCAATGAAACCAAGCGCATAAACTCCGTCCATCAGGATAGTGCTCATCGGTCTATTTCTCCCATCACAATATCCAAACTGCCCAAAACGCAGACCGCATCGGAAATATTCAAGCCCTTGATCAAATCCGGAAGCACACTCAAATTAGAAAACGACGGTGAGCGGATCTTGCAGCGGTAAGGATTCAATCCCCCGTCTGCAACCAGATAAAATCCTAATTCCCCTCTAGGATTCTCAGTACGCAGATAAACTTCACCTGTGCCTTTAAACATCCGGTTGACCTTGGAAACCGGATTTCCTTCAGGGATGGCGCCAATGGCCTGTTCGATGATCCTAAGGCTTTGATCGATCTCATCAAGTTTTACTTTATAACGGTCCCAGGAATCGCCATTAAGGCCGACAGGAATATCAAAATCAAATTTATCATACACACAATAAGGCTCTTCCTTGCGGATGTCCCACTTGACCCCTGACGCGCGTAACATAGGGCCTGAAACGCTATAGTTTTGGGCAAGTTCTTTGGATAAGATCCCAATCTTTTTGGAACGGGCCAGGAAGATCACGTTATAGGTCAACAGTTCGTTGTAGTCTTTGAGTTGTTTGCGTTCATACGCAATAAAATCTTTAATGATCTGCTCTGTCCCAGCCGGAATGTCAGCGCTGACACCGCCAATACGCATATAATTATAGGTAAGGCGACTGCCGCAAATGCTATCAAATAGCTCAACGATCTTTTCCCTATCTCGAAAGGCATAAAAAAGCGGTGTGGCATAGGCGCCAAGGTCTTGGGCAAAGGTGCCGATAGCAACCAGGTGGCTCACCACCCGGTTTAATTCCGCAATGATCACCCGTAAATACTGGGCCCGGTCAGGAACGGCAATATTCAATAATTTTTCAACGGCCAGGCAATAGCAAAGATTATTGTTCATGGAAGCCAAATAATCCAGGCGGTCGGTAAAAGGAATGAATTGAGTATAGGTGCGGTTCTCGGCGATCTTCTCCATACTGCGGTGCAGATACCCCAAATGGGGCTTGCAATCCATGACGATCTCACCGTCCATTTTTAATTCCAAATACAAGACCCCGTGCGTCGACGGATGCTGAGGCCCCATATTAATGGTCATTAATTCGCCCATATCAGCCTTTTAGTCCTTTGCTTACCGGGCGCGGGATAAAATCATCCCTTTTGAAATCCTTGCGTAAAGGAAAAACAGTCCAGTTGTCCGGATTTAAAATACGTCTTAGATCAGGATGGTTTATAAATTTTATCCCGAAAAGATCATACACTTCCCTCTCCAGCCAATCCGCTGAGCGCCAAAGCACACTGACGGTATGAACGGTCAGGTCATCCATGGGAAGCAACGTTTTAAGGATAAGCATGATATGATTCTGGGTTGAATATAAACAGTAAACAAGTTCTAATTTGTCCTTACGGTCAACCGCTGTCACGCAATGGCAATTTTCAAAACCAAGCTCATTTTTTAGATAAATAGCCACATCCAAGACCATGGCCTTTGGGACAACCAAGGCATTTGGCTGTTCGTCGATCTGGATATAAGGGAATTTATTCTTTAGTTGTTGAAGGATTTCGCTGATCTGCATTTTTAATTTTTTCCTGTAATTTCATAATGCCGTGCAAAAGATCTTCAGGCCTGGGCGGGCAGCCGCCCACAAAAACATCCACCGGGACTCCTAATTTTTCAGCACCCTTGACCACCGAATACGTATCATAATAAAAAATACCTCCGCCAATGGCACAATTGCCCATGGCGATCACATATTTTGGCTCCGGCATTTGTTCATAAAGTTTTTTTAAGCAATCGGCCATCTTGACACAGACAGTACCGGCGATGATCATCACATCACATTGGCGGGGAGAACCGCGAAAAACGCCGGAACCCAAACGGTCAATATCAAAATTCGAGGCACCGGTGGCCATCATTTCAATGGCACAGCAGGATAATCCAAAGGTCAGCGGCCACAAGGATGAGCCCTTGGCCCATTTCATCAACTCTTCGCTTTTGGCAAAAATGATCTCTGATCCGGGGAACATTTCG
>CAZASA010000031.1:0-22114 GCA_964487685.1 uncultured Planctomycetales bacterium | reverse complement strand
TATAAGCAGGGGTATGTCATAGCGGTGGGAAGTTCCTATTGTATGGTAGAAAAAAGTTTATGGAGGCATCTTGTTTTTATGATCATTTCCACCCTGGGATTTTTGATCATAGCAAGCCTTGTTGTCAGGCTTTTTGTCGTCAGGATCTTATCGTCGGTCCTGGAGATCTCGAATACGGCCAGGAACATCAGCCAGGAAAATCTGCACGCCCGCATCAAGTTGAGGCATTCCGACGAAGAGATCGCGCATTTGACCGGGTCGATCAATGAAATGATCGCTCGTCTGGAAAAATCATTCGCCCATATCAAGGAGTTTAGTCTGGAGATGGCCCATGAAGTCAAAACACCCCTTGCGATCATCAGCGGAGAGTCGCAGATGGCCCTTGAAAAAGACCTTACACCGACGGAATATAAAGAGATCTTCAATACCGTCCTTAAGGAATCAAGAAGGTCCCAGAAATTCGTCAGTGACCTGCTGCTGTTGACAAAGTTGGATTATCGTCTTATCAAGCTGAGGTTTGTTCCTATTGAATTAGGGGAATTTCTGCGTGAGACCTGTAAACGGATGCAGGTCATCACGATATCCAAAGGAAGGACCATCCATCAGGACTTCACCCATGAGCCGATGTTCCTCAAAGGGGACAAGATCCATTTAGCCAGGGTATTTTTTAATTTGATCGATAATGCGTTGAAATATACCCCCGCTGGCGGACAGATCGATATAAAGACCGTTAAAGACCACCAAAAAGGGGTCATTGTGATCGCTGATACAGGCTGCGGCATCCCTCCTGAAGAACAGTCAAAGATCTTTGATAAATTCTATCGTATTACCAAGGACGACCGGGAAGGTGAACAAGGCACCGGACTTGGGCTTAGTATCGTTCAATCCGTCATTGCGTTTCATGGAGGCACTATTGCGGTCAAGAGTGAGCTGGGAAAAGGCACCATTTTCACCATTGAATTGCCCCTTATTCAACAACCTGCCGTAGAATAAATACACTTTTAATTTTTCCCTATTTATGATATAACTATTTGGTCGGAAAGCGCTTTTTTTGTCGTTTCCGAAAGGAGAATAATATGTTCAATACCCCCAAAGAGATACTTATTGTTGATGATGAGCAGGGCTTTAGGACGCTTGTCCAACGAAAGCTTAAAGCATTAGGTTACCATGTCATTACTGCCCAGAGCGGAGAAGAGGCTTTGATCGCTTTGTGTGAGAAACAGAACATCAGCCTGGTGCTCCTCGATGTGCGCCTGCCTTTGATCAACGGCAAGAATATTTCCGAGATCATGAGGAAGGATTTTCCGGACAAAAAGATCATTGTCATCAGCGCCTTGCAAAAGGAAGAACAGCAATTCCTTATTTTTGATGCGGATGATTATTATTATAAGGGCGAAGAATTAAGCTCCTTGATGGTGAAGATCAACACGATCTTCCACGGCAAAAGCCAGGTAGGTAGATTAAAGGAGAATGAAAAGAGGAATTTTAAAAGGGTGCCGGTCAATGCCCTGGCCAGTTGCGAGAGCGCTGATTATACTTCTGTTCACGGCTTGTCGCATTTTTTCTCTTATACTAAGGACCTTTCCCTTAAAGGGGGCAGGTTTGTCGTTGCCGAAGACATCAATGTGGGCCAGCATTTTACCGCTGCTTTGGAATTGCCGTCTAATTTTCTGCCGTTGCTCATCAATTGTGAAGTGGTATGGGCCAAGAAAATGGATGAATATAATTTGAAGAACAAGAACAATTATGAAGTCGGTGTCAGGTTCGTCAAATTAGACCTGCCTCAAGACGAAGAAAAATTAAAGAATTACTTTAGTTTCGTCTAATGAATTATTTGTTCCCAGCCGGTTTGTTTTCCCGCCAATAAATATACGTATTATTACTTATTGTTTTGCCTGCATATGCTACTATACTCAGTATATTATGTCGTTTTATATCCATTCGGATCAATAATTCAAATGAAGGAAGTGATGTTATGAAAAACAATGTGATGGTGATCAAGAAATATTTTTGGTTATTAGTTTTAGCTGTGATTTTCCTCAGTACATCCCAGGCCTTTGCCGGAGAGGCGGACCTTAAGGTGCCTGATCTTGCCACTGTCCCTTTGATCTTCAATCTTAATGGTCGTATAGCCCTTTTGCTTGGCCTTATCGTTTGTGTTTTCGGTGCTTTTTTCGGGATTTTCCAATACGGCCAGATCAAGAAAATGCCCGTGCACAAAAGCATGAAAGATATTTCCGAACTTATTTACATCACATGCAAGGCGTATTTGATCCAGCAAGGTAAGTTCCTGCTCATCCTTGAGACGCTGGTGGGGTTGGTCATGGTGGCTTATTTCGGTTGGTTACGTCATTTTGATGCCGGCAGGGTTGTGATGATCCTCATCTGCAGTTTGATCGGTATTGCCGGAAGTTATGGCGTTGCCTGGTTTGGTATGCGTATCAACACCTTGGCTAACTCAAGATCAGCCTTTGCCAGCCTTAAAGGTAATCCCTTCCCAGTGTACAGCATTCCTTTACAAGCCGGGATGGGTATCGGCATGCTTTTGATCAGCATCGAGCTTTTTGTTATGTTGTGTATCCTTCTTTTTATTCCCGCTGATTATGCCGGCCCTTGTTTTATAGGGTTTGCTATCGGTGAATCGTTGGGCGCTTCAGTCCTCAGGATCGCGGGCGGAATTTTTACAAAGATCGCTGATATCGGTTCTGATCTGATGAAGATCGTATTGAATATCAAGGAAGATGATGCGCGTAATCCCGGCGTTATTGCCGATTGCGTCGGTGACAATGCAGGGGACTCAGTTGGCCCGACCGCGGATGGTTTTGAAACATACGGTGTCACAGGGGTTGCGCTTATCTCATTTATCCTTTTAGCGGTCAAATCACCTTTTGACCAGGCGCAATTGCTGGTATGGATCTTTTCCATTCGTCTGATCATGCTCATCGCCAGCGGCGTGTCTTATGAGATCAATCATGCCATCGTTAAGAGAATATATGCTAAAGCCGTAAAGATGAATTTTGAACATCCATTGACCTCATTGGTATGGATCACATCTACGATGTCGGTGATCTTGACCTATATAGCCTCTTTTATCCTTATTCCTAATTTAGGGGACGGTACTTTCTGGTGGAAATTGGCAAGTATCATCAGCTGCGGGACAGTGGCAGGAGCGGTTATCCCCGAGGTTGTCAAAAGATTCACCTCGATGGATTCGCCGTATGTTAAGAATATTTATCAATGCTCCAAAAAGGGCGGGGCTTCGCTTAATATTTTAGCCGGCCTTGTCGCTGGAAACTTCAGTGCGTACTGGATGGGTTTGGTCATTGTGTCCTTGATGGGCATTGGCTATTATATTAGTCTAATGGGCATGAGCCAGTTGATGCTAGCTCCTGCCGTCTTTGCGTTTGGGTTGGTTGCTTTTGGTTTCTTAGGCATGGGGCCTGTGACCATTGCTGTTGATTCCTACGGCCCTGTTTCCGACAATGCGCAATCCATCTACGAGCTTTCTTTAATTGAGACCATTCCAAATATCAAAGAAGAGATCAACAGGGATTTTGGGTTTGTCCCTAATTTCGAGACTTCCAAGGAACACCTTGAAGCCAACGACGGGGCAGGGAACACGTTTAAAGCTTCGTCTAAGCCGGTGTTAATAGGCACAGCGGTCGTCGGCGCCACAACAATGATCTTTTCGATCATCATGATCCTGACCCATGGCTTGACCGCTCATATTGAACAGCTTTCTTTATTATACCCGCCGTTTTTGCTGGGACTGTTAAGTGGTGGAGCGGTGATCTATTGGTTTACCGGAGCTTCCATTCAAGCGGTGACAGCAGGGGCCTATCATGCTGTCCAATATATCAAGGAACATATCAAACTTGATGGGACCGATAGGGCATCTGTGGCGGACAGTACCAAGGTTGTTGAGATCTGCACGATATTCGCCCAAAAAGGGATGATCAATCTTTTTCTGACCATCTTCTTTACGACCCTTTCATTTGCCTGCTTGGAACCATTTTATTTTATTGGTTATCTCATCTCGATCGCTTTCTTCGGGCTTTATCAGGCCATCTTCATGGCCAATGCCGGCGGGGCGTGGGACAATGCTAAAAAACTTGTCGAGGTCACTTATAAGGAAAAAGGAACAGAGGTCCACGCCGCGACGGTTGTCGGGGACACGGTCGGAGATCCTTTTAAAGATACTTCGTCGGTTGCCCTAAATCCGATCATCAAATTCACGACCCTCTTTGGCCTTCTGGCCATAGAGATCGCCATTGGATTGGACCGTGGATTAGATACAGCGCTGGCTATTATCTTTCTTGCCATTGCCTTGGTGTTTTTATTACGGTCGTTTTATGGCATGCGCATCGCGGCTGACGCTTAGATGAGTGTCAATTATAGCCCTTGGAATTTTTCTTCAGAACAAAACAGGTCCTTTACCCGGGACCTGTTTTGTTTTAATATGATATGAGGGTGCGGTCTTGCCTAATCTTATGTCTTTTCGATTATCTAAAAACGTACAAAGTCGTATAATGAATGCTTCGCTTGGTTTTGTAGAGCGGACCATTAGCATTATGCCTCGATGGTTTATTAATCTTATTGTGGGGGCAGTATTTCCGATCGTTTCATGGGCCACTAAAGGATTGAACCAGATATGTGTCAGGAATTTAGAGTCTGTCTATGGGGAGGCTCAAGATAAAAAGAAGTATGAACGATTAGGTCAACAATTTATCAGGGCTATTGCCGATGCGATGATGGACCTGCTGTATTATGTGGACCGCCCTAAGAAGCTCTCCAGGATCGTTGAATTTGAAAATGAGGACTATTTAAAGAAAGCCCTGGAGGCAGGCAAAGGTGTTATCGCTGTCTCGGCGCACTTGGGGAATTTTCCCTTGATGTTCGTTTCCCTGGTCCAAAAAGGCTATAAGGTCAATGTGGTCATCCGAAGCATGAGGGACGAGAATTTCAGTAGATTCATTTTTTATCAATGTGATAAATGGGGCATTAAAATGGTCCCAACTTCGCCGGGAAAACAATTTTTAAAGACAACTATAGGGGCGCTTAAAAGAAACGAGATCCTGTTCTTTTTGCTCGATGAGGTCGTTACAAGTGACAATGGCGTTAAGGTCAAATTCTTTAACCGGGAAGTAATGAGGGCTAAGGGGCCTGTTTTATTCATGGAAAGGACTTTATCGCCCATTTTGCCGATGTTTATCGTACAGGACAAGAAAAGACACTTTAAGGTTTTTATTGACCCGCCTTTTGAAATAATTAAGTCAGGCACAGCCCATGAGAATATGGTCCAAAATATTGCGGGATTGACCAAGGTCATCGAGAATTATGTCAGCCGATACCCCTATCAGTGGGGCGGTTGGTTTAATAAAAGATGGTCATTGAACGTGCCCATGAAAGATCATTGAAGAATTTAGGCAAAATTGTTATTATAGAAAATTTGGAACATATCTTAAGCAGTATAAAATAATGGAGGATAGACATGCAGCCGATCAAAGCCTATGGGACAGCCAGCGCCACACAGGCGTTAGGTCCGTTAGAAATAACCCGTCGAGCAACCGGGGCGGATGATGTGGCCATTGATATTGCCTACTGCGGTGTCTGCCACTCAGATATCCATCAAGCACGTAATGAATGGGGCAATTCAATTTATCCGATGGTGCCGGGACATGAAATAGTCGGCGTTGTCAGCGAGGTCGGCTGCAAGGTAAGCCGGTTTAAAAAAGGGGACAAGGTCGGTGTTGGTTGTTTAGTGGATTCCTGCCGCGAGTGCCCGGATTGCAAGGAAGGTTTGGAGCAATTTTGCCCATCACCTATATTTACTTATAATTCTTTTGAAAAAGACAAGAAAACGATCGTCCATGGCGGATATTCCACCAAGGTCGTCGTAGATCAGGATTTTGTCCTGCGCATCCCCGGTAATCTTCCTTTGGATAAATCAGCACCGTTGTTATGCGCCGGGATCACAACGTATTCCCCTTTACGCCATTGGAATGCCGGCCCAGGCAAAAAGGTGGCCATTATTGGCTTAGGAGGATTAGGCCATATGGCGGTCAAGATCGCTCATGCCATGAAGGCAGAGGTCACGGTCTTGACCAGGACACTGGACAAGAAGGATGATGCTATTCGCCTGGGTGCCGATCATGTTTATGCCACGAGCGATCCTAAGACTTTCGAGAAATTGGCCCGCTATTTTGATTTGATCATCAATACAGTATCTGTGAAATTGGATTGGGGAATGTATTTAGGGACCCTCAGGCGTGATGGTCATATGGTGCTGTTAGGCGTTCCCAGCGATGCCCCGCAACTTCATGCCTTTCCTTTGATCATGGCCCGGCGAAGTTTGGCAGGGTCCTTGATCGGCGGTATCAAGGAAACCCAGGAAATGCTGGATTTCTGCGGCAAACATAACATCACCTCGGACATTGAATTAATACCTATCAGCAAGATCAATGAAGCCTACACGCGCGTTCTTAAGGCTGACGTCCGGTACCGGTTCGTTATTGATATTGCCTCATTAAAATAATATTTTGGGTGAAGGGTTACAATTGAATAATTTTACCCGCAGCAGATTTATTTTTCGATTTTTATTGTTCATTGTCATTGGTATTTCAACACCATTTTGCCATCAGCAGTCTTTTGCATCCTCGTATGCTACCGTTGTCAGGGCTGGTAATTTTGCCCCGGGTCAGTTGGAGGAGCATTTTCTCAAGCACGGGTATCAATTCGGGAAGATCACCCAGGAACAATATTTAGAAGGGGCACGGGCGCTTTTAGATGCAGACCCGGGTGGAGATATTCTGGAAAAAACCAGGTTTAATGGCGATATTGAGCATTTTAGGCTAAGCACGGGCGAATTCGCCGTTATGACCAAAAGAGGCCGAATCCGTACTTATTATAAAACTGAGTATATCTATTGGCTTAATCATTAAAAGGGGAAAAATCATGGTTCAAAAGTGTTTTTTCAGTCTTTTAATCCTTACTTTGTCTTTAAGCACCATGCTTTGCGCCGAAGAAGTGGATGTGCAGTCAAACGTTTCTTATAAGGTCAACAAGATGCAAAAAGTATTGAATTTGACGGACAGCCAGGTAGATGCTATCACCCCTATTGTTAAGGATTATTTGGCCAAACGAATGGACATATTACAACAGGTCCAAGGCCAGGGTATTATCGATCATGTGGCCGTAAAAACCACTTTAAAAGGTTTAAAAGATGATGAGTATAATAAATTATCCAAGATCTTAAGCCCAGACCAAATGAAAAAGTGGATCGATAAAGAAAATCTTCTGGCTGTGTTTAACCCGGATACCGCGGAAAGTGTCAATGATGACGGTCCTACTTTATCGGCAAACGGGGCGAATTTCAAGTTTTGACCTCAAGAGGATAATTACAAAATTCCTTCTCATTTTTACCCAATTTGTGCTATAGTAGCCGACTATCTTTTAGGAGGGTATTTATCTCTTTCCCTAAGCTGTTCAAAGGGTTGGAGTAAGGAATTAAGATTTTATAATTAACATTTAATGAAATTCTAATTAATATTGGAATATAATATTAAGATAAAATAGTAAGGGCTATTTCTCAATGAATAAAAGGCGTGTGGTAATAACCGGCTTGGGCGTGGTTGCATGTAACGGTATTGGCCGGGACAGTTTTTGGAAGGCAAACAGGGAAGGCCGTTCAGGTATTGGGAAGATCACTGTATTTAATACGGATGACCTAGATACCAAAATAGCCGGTGAGATCAGAGATTTTGATCCCAGCCATTTTATGCCGGTGGAAGTAGCTAAAAAGGTCGATAGATTTGTGCATTTTGGTTTGGCCTGCTCTGAGATGGCCATAAAGGACAGTAAATTAGATCTGGAGGCCCTGGATAAGCAAAGGGTAGGAGTGATCATCGGTTCCGGTTTGGGCGGGATGATGTTCCATGAAGAGCAAATGGTAGCGATCCTTGAGAAAGGGGTAAATCGCATTAACCCTTCTTCAGTACCGCGGATCTCTCCTAATGCTGTATCAAGCCATATTGCTATTCGTTATGGATTTTTAGGGCCTAACATGGTGATCTCAACCGCCTGTGCTTCGGCGAGCCATGCCATCGGAGAGGCTTTTCGCAAGGTCCAATGGGGAGATATGGATATATGTGTTACCGGCGGGGTTGAGGCACCAATCACGCGTTTAAATTTCGGAGCATATTGCGCATTAAGGGTTGTATCCAAGAAGAACGATGTGCCTCAAGAAGCGTCCCGTCCATTTGATCTTAAGCGTGATGGTTTTGTCTTAAGTGAGGGCGGCGGCGGTATTATTTTAGAAGAATTGAACCATGCGCTTAAACGGAACGCCCCGATCTATGCCGAAGTAACTGGATATGCCAGTAATTCAGGGGCAAAACATATGGTGATGCCTGATTTGACCGGTGATGACGCGGCAAGAGGCATGGCTGATGCGTTGAAAGATGCGGGATTAACAATCGGGGATGTTGATTATATCAATGCCCACGCGACCTCAACTGTCGCCAATGACAGGTCAGAGACCAAGGCCATTAAAAGTGTTTTTGGAGATAGGGCGTATAAGGTCCCGATCTCATCAACGAAATCGATGATAGGCCACAGCCTGGGCGCTGCGGGAGGCATTGAAGCGGTGGTCTGCGCCATGGCGATTAAGGACCAATTTATACCGCCGACCATTAATTATAAGGACAAAGACCCGGAATGTGACCTGGATTATGTGCCGCTTGAAGGACGTCAGGCAAAATTAAATACTGTTTTGTCCAATTCATTCGGTTTCGGTAATTGCAATGCGTGTTTGGTTTTTTCAAAATTCCAAGGAGAATAATATTCATGGCTGATTACAATTCCATTGAAACAACGGTTAAGGAAATTTTAGCTAAACAATTGACGATGGATATAAGCAAGATCAACGCGGAGGCCCGCTTGGTCGAAGATCTTGGTGTCGATTCTTTTGGGTCGGTTGAGATCGCCTTTGAATTGGAAGAAAAATTCGACCTGAAGATCCCTGATGCGGCGCTTTATGAGGCCAAAACCGTAAAAAATATTGTGGATTATATTGCTTCCCAGAAAAAAGGATAAATTAGCTCTATGGCGGTAAAATTCTCAGCAAATTTAAAAAATTTATTTAAGCCCAAGATCAAGGCGGTTTTACCTGATAATGGTTTTGAATTGCCAGGCCAGAATGGCGAGGCCATCATTCTTATTCATGGCATGACAGGGACACCGCATGAGATGAGGTTTTTGGCCAATTATTTGAACCGTCAAGGCTATGCTGTTTATTGTCCGCGTTTGGCCAATCACGGGGCGCCGATCCATATTCTTCAGATGAGTAAATGGCAGGATTTTTATCAGACCGTCCGTCAGTGCTATCTTCAGATCCAGGGCAAGTACAAGCATGTTTACGCCGGTGGACTTTCCATGGGTGCCTTATTGGCCTTGTTATTGGCCGATGAATTCAAGACAGGGATCGCCGGTGTCAGCTGTCTTTCGCCTACTTTATTTTATGATGGATGGAATACGCCGTGGTACAGTTTTTTCCTGCCATTAGCTTATAAAACCCCTTTAAAATACTTTTTTTATTTCAAAGAAGAGCCGCCTTATGGGATCAAGAATGAAGCGGTACGCCGGCGTATCCATGAATTTTACTGCAAAGCTGAACTTGATAATATGGAGTCCGTGCACCAATACGGATATCCGTTCTTCCCGGTTACATTATTGTATCAACTTGAAAAATTAGTCAAACATTTAAGCGCTCGATTGCAGGACATTTCAATCCCGGTCCAGCTTATCCAGGCCAAACACGATGATATGAGCAGTGTGCGTAATTCCCAATTCATTTATAACCGGGTCAGGTCTGACCGTAAGGAAATAGTGCTCCTGCATAATTCCTACCATATCATCACGGCTGACCAGGAACGCAATTCCGTTGCCATGCATATGCAGCGATTTTTTTCCGGCCAACCCAATCTCACTTAAAATCATATGCCATTTATCAACCGCCTGACTCAGTTAGAAACCAAGCTTCATTATAAATCACCGATCGTTTTGTCCAATTGCCGGGTGTTTTTGGATTTTGACAATACCATGACGACGTCCGACGTATTGGATGATGTCATCCGCCGTTTCTCTATCAATGACCAATGGGAGGTCCTGGAAAAGGCCTGGCATGAGGAAAAGATCGGTACCAAGGAATGCCTGGAAGGACAGTTAAGGAATGTGCGGGTCACCAAAAGTGCCTTGCACAAATTCCTTAAAAAAGTCGAGCTTGATCCCCATTTTCACCAATTATTATCCCTGCTTGTTCGAGAAGGCATCAAGCCGGTTATCTTAAGTGATAATTTCACCTATATCATCAAATGGATACTGGAATACCATGGGATCTATGACCTGAAGGTATACGGCAACACGCTGCGTTTTTACCGTGAACATATCATCCCGACCTTTCCCTATGATAACCCATTTTGCCTTTCTTGCGCCCATTGCAAAAAGATCCATTTGACCAAGGACAAGACTGAGAATAAGTTGATCGTTTACGTCGGTGATGGCCGCTCGGATTTTTGTCCGGCGAAAGTCTCAGACATCGTCTTTGCCAAGGACAAATTATTGAGCTTTATGAACAAGGAAGAACTGCCGTGCATCGCTTATAAGGACCTGGGTGATGTGCACCATTATTTCCAGCAACTATTGAACTATGGCCGAAAAACTAATTGAACAAGAACAGATGACCGATGAACAATTATTGGCGCTTGAGTCTAAATATTGTTCTTGGGGCGACACTGTCCATTATGCCAAGCAGTTGAATATTTTTCGCGAAGCTGAGGGCATTTATTTATATGATACCAAAGGCACTGAATACTTAGACCTTCAGATGTGGTATTCCGCGGCCAATTTTGGGTATAAGAACAAACGTCTTAACGATGTGCTTAAAAAGCAGATCGACACGCTCCCGCAATTAGCCTGCCAATATCTTCATGAAGAAAAGATCAAGCTGGCTTCAAGGATCTCCCAGGACATTGAGAAAAAATTCGGCGTCAAAGGCCGGGTGCATTTTAACGTCGGGGGAGCGCAAGCCATTGAAGATGCGATCAAGGTTGTGCGCAATTATACAGGCAAGATCCCGGTGTTCGCCTTTATGGGCGGATACCATGGGCGTACCCTGGCGGCAACCGCCCTGACTTCCAGTTATCGTTACCGCGAGAATTTCGGTCATTTTTCCGACAGGGCCCATTTTATCCCTTATCCATACCGTTTTCGATGCACGGCCACTCACGAAAAAGGCGGCTGTTGTGATCTTTCTTGCTTAAAGCCATTTCAGAAATTATTTGAATCGGAATATTATTCCGTCGTGAATCCAAAGAACAATAATTGTGAGTACGGGGCTTTTTTTGTTGAACCGGTGCAAGCCACCGGTGGCTATATTGTTCCCCCCATGAATTACTTTAAAGAATTAAAGAAAACCCTCGATAAATACCATGTATTATTTGTCGCCGACGAGATCCAGATGGGCTTTTACCGTACCGGTAAATTATGGTCCATTGAACATTTTGATGTGGTCCCGGACATCATCGTCTTTGGTAAGGCCCTGACCAATGGGCTTAATCCTATTTCAGGGATCTGGGCCAAGGAAGAACTTATCTCTCCGGAAGTTTTTGGACCAGGCATGACCCATTCAACATTCTCTTCCAATCCCTTAGGGACCGCGGCCGGTCTTGCAGTGATGGACCTGATCGAAGATTCAAATTTTGATGTGGATGTCCCTCAAAAGGGTGCCTATTTTCTTAAAAAGCTTAAAATACTCCAGAAAAAATACCCGTATATCGGGGATGTGGATGGCTTAGGGCTAGCCTTGCGCATTGAAATGTGCCAGAAGGACGGGTTTACTCCAAACCGAGCGCTGACAGATGCGATCATGAATATAGGCTTGAAAGGTGAGCTTACCACCGGCGGTAAAAAGCGTGGGCTCGTACTTGATATCGGTGGCTATTACAAGAATGTCTTTACCCTGGCGCCTTCCTTATATATCACCGAGCAGGAAATAGACCTGGCCCTAGATCTCTTCGAAGAAGCCCTGCAGCAGGCATTAAAATCATCAGTTTAACTTATCGCTGTTAGAATGATCCCTAAGGTAATAAGCAAGGTCCCGATCAATTTGGCGTTGTCAATTTTTTCATTGAGGAAGAAATACGAGGCGATAAGGACGAAGATGTACTGGATGCTTCCCAGTAAATAGACATAGCTTAATTGACCGCTTGCCAAAGCAGCAAACCACGTCAGCAATCCCGCCATCATTGCCGCAGCACCTATCCAAAGTGTCGGAAAACGAAAAACACGTTCTAATAATTGAATGACCCATGGCTTATGCCCGGTCAATTCGGCATTAAGGCGATTGGCACTCTTTTTAAAACAGATCTGCCCAGTGGTGAGCCAAAATTCAGCGATGAGGACAAGGATAAGGGCTTTATTCATGTCGTCACCTGCGAGGACTTGCTGTTAGATATAAAGTAGATCCCTGACAGGATCAACACAAGCCCTAACCAGCGCAAGGGCATGACATGTTCGTGCAGGAAAAATACAGAAGCGATCGGGATAAAAATATAACCGGCACAGGCCAGGGGAAGGGCAACGCTCAAGTCAATTTTTGTAAGGATCTTCATCCATAAAAAGAAATTCGAGGTATAAACAGCTAATCCCAGCCAAAAGTAAAAAATATTATGATTTGAAAAATTAAAAAGGAAATGAATAAAGGAAGTTACGCTGTTGGGGTCATCGAAACCAACCCCTTTTTTCATGAGTAGTTGGGCAGTGGTGTCGATCAAGTCATTGAGCACAATGAACAGGAAAACTTTAAGCGGTAGTTGGTTTATTTTAATGATCTTTTCCATTGTTTAAGTATAGGGTCAAAGTTCTCAAATTTTAAGAGCCCGCTGATGCATTTTAAAAATGGGTGGAGCATCTTATGGCGGATCTTGACATAAAGGTATACATCGACCAGTTCAAAATTGAGCCTTCGCTTGGGCTCATATCCGGTCGTGCCCATGTCATAGGTTTTGATCCCGTGAGCAAAACACCAGTTCATGACTTCTTTGAATTTGACAAAATACAGGTGGTATTCACGGGAAAGGTTATATTCTAGTCCCAAATAGTAGTCAAGCAACACATCTTTTGAGACCAGGCAGAAGACAAAGGCGGCTAATTTTCCGTTGATCCGAAACAGAAAGAACTTAGTTTCATCAGGCATGTTCTTTGAAGCCAGGCGAAAGAAGTCTTTGGGGACGACCTCAAAGCCCATATCATGGGCCTCGACTGATTGAAGATACAGGTCATAAACTTCTTCAAGGGCCGTTTCGTTAAGCTCGCTCAACACGCTTGATTCGATCTGGATGGTGGATGCTTTTTTTAGTTTTCGTCGAAAATCATATCGGGTGGCACCGCTGAGTGATCTTAAATAATCTTCGAAATCAGTAAAATCAAGCTTCAGGCGGGTCATGGGTAAACTATCGATCTTTAAATAATTTTTCTTTAACAGAGAATTAAAGAAATGATCATAGGACTTATCAAAATCTTTGAAAGCAACGATAGGGGCATTGATCTTGCGGGCTAGGGCTTCCATACGCCGTTCTATGGCCTCAAGGATTGCTGAAGTAAACCCAACCATTCCTATTTGTCCCTGACCCATCGGAATACCGCAAACAAGCGCTTTGATGCTGAATATATGGGGGAATACCTTGGTGATCGCGTTAGAAATCTGGCGCATGGGGCCGTTGATGCTGGTATCCAGGGAATAATTGACCGTAAAACACGGGGCGGCACCGACGAGTAATGACGAGTGTCCGGCATGAGGACCTAATTCTTTGCGTTCATAAATAAGGATATAATAAAAAGAGAATTGGTCTAATTTTGATTCATCCAGGGTTTTAAGGAAATTATACCCCTCTGGAACATCCGGGAATATTTTGTTCCATTCTTGGGCCGTGACATCTTTGATCTTTCTGATGACCCGTGTCCGAAAATGGCGTTTTTTATAATGGGGGGAAATCTTCATTTTGGGGATTCTATCAGTTTGCCAAACCAAGGTCAAGAGAGCCGACAAAGGTTTTAATATTCCCTGTTGCTTGCCCGTCAAACGTAAGATATTATTGCAACATGGCATTATTGATCATACCGACTTTTCTTTCAGCCTTTCTTCTATTTCAAATTGAACTTATCATCGCTAAAATCTTCCTTCCGAATTACGGCGGGAGTTATTTAGTGTGGGGGGCATGCATTGTTTTTTTTCAGGCAGTTTTACTTTTAGGTTATATCTTTGCCCATGCCTTGTTGGGCCGTATTGGCATTTTAAAGTATCTTAAGGTCCATTTGGCGCTATTGTTCATTCCTTTGTTATTTTTTCCCCTTCGAGTGCTTCAGCTTTCATTCAGCCCGGGTTCTTTGCCGTTGGTATTGGATATATTTTGGCGCTTAATGCTTACCATCGGCCCGGTTTTCTTTGTCCTGTCAACCATGAGCCTGGTTACCCAGAGCTGGCTCGCATCATCATCATCATTAAAAGAAAGTAAAAATCCCTACGGGCTTTATTCTGTTTCAAATCTAGGCTCTTTCGCGGCATTGTTGACCTATCCTTTTGTTTTTGAACTTTACCTGACTAACACGGAGCAATTACAGATATGGCGGATTTTGTATCTTATTTTAGTGATCAGTAATCTTTTAGCTTGGACGATGATCAAAATTGATGAAAAGCATTTGGATCAGAATGATGTTTCAGCGCAAGTGCTTGGAGTAGGCACAAAACAAATATTAGGCTGGCTTCTGCTGGGGGCGGCAGGGGTGGTCATGTTTTTATCAGTCACCAATATCATTACCTATGAAGTTGCCCCAGTTCCTTTGCTCTGGGTCTTTCCCTTGGGCATTTATTTGATGGCCTTTGTGTTGAATTTTAAGAAGGACCCCTGGTGCCCGTCCTGGATCAACCGTTATATCGGGCCTATCATTGGATTGCAGACGATGATGTATTTTATGTCGCAAAAACATTTTTTACCGGTGATCCTGGTTATTATTTTGCTTTGCGGCCTATTATTTTTGATCTGCATGTTCACCCAAAACCAGCTGATCACCTCCAAGCCTTCTTCGAGCAGGCAAATGACCTTGTTTTATGTGATGCTTTCCCTGGGTGGATTTTTAGGCGGTATATTGACCAGTTGGGTCATTCCTTTGGTTTCAAATACCTTGGTAGAATATTTAGTGGGGCTATTTTTGGCGGCCTTAATGGTGCCCCCAAGATCGGTGAGGAGGCCTTACTGGCAGTTATGCCTATGTGTTTTGCTGGCTGGTTTGGTATTTTACGTCTGGCCCCAATATTTTAAAACGTATCATGTCTTTCCTTTTGTCCTGTTATGGGTCATTGTCTGGATCTCATTCTTAGGTTTAGCGGCTGATAAAAGATTTCTGGCAGGGACTATGATAGTAATTATCTTGGCCACACCGTCCTTGGAATCGATCTGGCAAAATATCCACTTCATCATGAAAAAGCGCAATTATTACGGGATCTATGAGATCTTTGATAATAAAGCGGGGGTGAGGGTATTGGTGCATGGGACGACCTTGCATGGGATCGAATTTATGGACCAGGCCAAGAGACGCATTCCTTTGGGCTATTATAGTCCTAGCTCAGCGGTCGGTGCCTTGTTGATCGATGATGTTTTTCAAGCTAAGCGTGTCGGCGTGGTGGGTTTAGGGGCAGGGACTTTGTCCATGTATGCCAAGCTCAATTGCCCGATCGATTTTTATGAATTAGATGCTGATGTGCAAAAGTTGGCCGAACACTATTTTTATTATTTAAAGGAGTCTCCCGGAGAAGTCAATGTTATCCTTGGCGATGCCAGGCTTTCATTAAATACTGCGGCGGATGGCATGTATGATCTTTTGATCATTGATGCTTTTAGTGGGGACTCGATCCCAACCCATTTGGTCAATAAGGATGTTTTGGTTGAGTACCGCCGTAAATTGGCTCTGCGCGGGGCCGTGATCTTTCATATTACAAATCGGTATTTGAATTTGGAGCCGGTATTAGCTAAAATTGCTGCAGATTCCGGCGCGTATATTGCTGTTAAAGATGTCGGTGATGAAGGTGTTAATATGCGTGCCATTTGGTGTGTTCTTACATGGGATTTAGATCGTTATTTAAAATTGATCTCCCAGGAAAACTGGCAGCCGTTGGATATAAGTACCAAACAACAAGGCCATATTTGGAGCGATGATTATTCATCGATCCTGCCTATCATTAATATGGGAGAGCTGGCCATATCGCTCAAAAGTTTTAAACCATTGACCTGGTAAATTAAGGAAATTATGTTTTCATTATTCAAGAATAACTCCAACGATGAACAATTAAAAAAAGGCCTATTTGAATTTTTGGATGAGATGGAAAAGAACTTAGAGCTTTATTATGTCATGGACCAGCGGCAATTTATTATCGAAGGTTTTTTGACAGAGACTTGGGGCCTTGTCAAAGATAAGGACCTTATCAAAAAACATAATTCGATCGTGGTCTATGCCAAATCCACGGAAGATTTTAATAGTTCATTTAAGGCGTATAAAGATTTTGAGGCCTGGTACACGTCAGATATTAACCATAAAACACCGGATAATGCCCGTAAACTGCATGCTTTAAAAGATGTATTGGACCATCAATTAAGGGCCATGGAAGCGATCATCATTACCGCGGGGCAGGACTTGGAGCGGGAAATGGTGACATTAGGATTATTAAAAGCATGAGCGATGAATTTTTAACAGTTTCAGAGCTGAATCATTTTATCCGTGATGTTTTAAACAGCGGCTTTCCTAACAGTGTCTGGGTTTGCGGGGAAATACAGGGCTATGACCGCGGCAAGGACAAAAAGCATGTGTTTTTTGAACTCTGTGAAAAAGACAATGTGACCCGCGACATCACGGCCCGCATCGGCCTCGTGATCTTTGCCCAAGCCCGTCCCAAGATCGAAGCGATCCTTAAAAAAGCGGAGAATGCTTTTGAATTAAAGGATGATATTGAAGTTAAATTCCTCTGCAAGGTGGATTTTTATCCGGGTCACGGCCAGGTCCGTCTGATCGTTGAAAGTATCGATCCGATCCATACCTTAGGCAAGATCGCCCAGGACCGTCAACGATTGATCGCCCTTTTAAAACAAAAGGGGGTCTTGGATAAAAATAAGCAATTAGGACTTCCGGACCTTATATTAAACGTGGGCCTTATCACTTCTTATGATTCCGCTGCCTATCATGATTTTATTTCAGAACTTAAACGCAGCGGGTATGGTTTTAAGATCTATCTGATCAATTCGATCATGCAGGGGAAAAATACGGAAGGTTCCATCATCAAGGCCTTGGCGGCGCTGGAAAAAGCCGGTGAGATTGATGCCATTGTTATCACGCGGGGCGGTGGATCTATTGCGGAACTAAGTTGCTTTGACAGTGAAAAGATCGCGATGGCCATTGCTCAATCGAATATTCCGATCTTAAGCGGCATAGGCCATGAGATCAATACCACGGTGACCGATCTCGCGGCCCACACCTTTGCCAAGACACCGACGGCCATTGCTAAATTCCTGGTTGACCGTCTTAATGCGGCGTTAGAAAATGTTGATCAGCGTCAAACGCGGATCATGGAGCTCCTTCGCCGCATGATCAATGACCGGCGCAGATGGCTTAAGGATGTTTCAGTCTCATTGCAAACCAGAACAGTGGGATCGATCACAAGCCGTCACAAGCGTTTGGCAGGTATTTCCGAAGCACTTAAGCGGGCCCCGGCCGAGAGATTCAGGGATTCTTACCGGTCACTTTCCGACCATCAGGCGCATTTAAAGAAAATAATTGATTTGCGCCTTCAAAATTCGAGGGTTAAAATAAATAATTATCAAAAGCTGGCACAGATGGCAGACCCGAAGAACACCTTAAAGCGGGGGTTTAGCATCACCAGAAGCCAGGAAGGCCAATTGATACGTAGCATTAAGGACGCTAAACAAATTAAAGTTATAACAACCGAGTTAGCGGATGGTATAATTAATAGCACGATAAAGGAGAATTCTTAATATGGCGGAAATTAAGTACAGCAAAGCGATCGAACGTCTTGACGAGATCATCGGCAAGATCGAAAGCGATGATATTGATGTTGATGAGTTGTCCTTGAGGGTCAAGGAAGCGGTGAATTTGGTCAAACTCTGCAAGGCTAAACTTGATAAGGCTGAAATGGAAGTCAAACAAGTGGTCGATGAATTTGCCAAAGATTCAAAAGAAAAGGAATGATCAAAAGGTGCATTTATGGTTGTCCTATACACGACACTTATCATTTTAGTTTGTTTTTTGGTACTCTTGAACACTTTCCGGGTTTGGTTTTTGATTGATGCCAGGCGCCGTGGCAAATTGCCTCAACGAGGCAAGGCGACCATGTTCGATGTGCGTCATTTATTGATGGAAGGTGAGAAAGAATTGGCCATCCAGCTTTATTGTGAGATCTTCCAGACCACGCCTATCAAAGCCAAAAAAGACATCGAAGAACTCGAACGCAGCCTTAAAGTTTAAAGAATTCCCCTAACCCCTCTTTAAACTAAAGAGGGGGATAATTAATAAGGCCCCTCTTTTTTACGACCACCAGGAGTACTCGGTATTGAGAGTATAAAGAGGGGATCGGGGAGTTGAATTCTTTATTTATGATATTCCCCGCATGGATTTTCAGCCGCTGGATGGCTTTTATTTATCTGATCGCCTTTTGGTCCCTGGGCGTTCAACTATTAGGGCTTATCGGCAGCCACGGAATCCTTCCCACCGGTGATTTCTTACAATATGTCTCCCAACAAGTACCTCAAAGCCGTTACTGGGCCGCACCTACTCTGTGTTGGTTGAACCATAGCGATGGGTTTTTATTGTTTTTATGTTGGGGCGGAGCAGTACTCTCAATTTTATTTCTTTTAGGCGTGATGCCTGGGCTTTGTGCGTTCTTGCTTTGGGTGTTTTATTTGTCTTTGACCGTTGCAGGACAGGATTTCTTAGGATTTCAATGGGACAATTTGCTTTTAGAAGCAGGTTTTTTACTGATCTTTTTGTTTCCCCAACCGTTTCGCGTTTCTTTTAAACCAGTCCTTCGTCCTTCTATTATTATCATTTGGCTTTTACGCTGGCTATTGTTTCGATTAATGTTTGAATCGGGTGCCGTCAAACTTTTAAGCGGGGATGTTAACTGGTCTCATCTGACAGCTTTGACCTATCATTATTGGACCCAGCCTTTGCCGAATGTCATCAGCTGGTATGCCGCGCAATTACCTCTTTGGTTCCAGCAATCATCTTGCGCCATTTTGCTTTTTATCGAACTAATTATTCCATTCTTGATCTTTTGCGGACGATGGGGCAGATTGATCGCCTTTTTCGGGATCACCATCCTTCAAATATTGATCATTTTAACAGGTAACTATTGTTTCTTTAATCTATTGGCCATAGGTCTATGCCTAACCTTATTGGAAGATGAACATTTGGCTTTTATTAATAATGTCGTTCTTGCTCCACTTATTGTCATTCCCGCGAAAGCGGGTCCTCATGCCGGACACTCGCAGGAGCTCGGAATCCATAAACAAACAGGGGGAATTTTATATAAAATTCTAACCTGGTTAATAGCCGCCCTCATTTTAATTGTTAGTTTCTCCCTTATGGGAGATTCTTTGGTGCGTTTACCCCTATCAAAACCAATTGAAAAACTGATCACCTGGGTAAGTCCTTTGCGCAGTATTAATAATTACGGCTTATTTGCCGTAATGACAACTCAACGTAATGAGATCATTATCGAAGGGAGCAATGACGGGGATCATTGGCTGTCCTATGAATTTCGATATAAACCGGGTGATGTCAATCAAGCGCCTCGATGGGCCATGCCGTATCAGCCGAGATTAGATTGGCAGATGTGGTTTGCCGCTTTAGGTTCATGGCGGGAGAATCAATGGGTGATGGCCTTGATGCAACGTCTTTTAGAAGAAGAGCCATCGGTCGTTAAATTATTGGCCAAGGACCCATTTCATGGCCATCCGCCTCAATATATTCAAGCCACTATATGGGATTATCATTTTACGGATTTAAAGTCCAGAGGCCCTCATGGCCCCTGGTGGCAGAGAAAAATACTAGGCCTATATTGTCCCACGGTTTCATTACAGCAATAATATTCCATTAGAAATTATTTTTTTACTTCTTTTTCACAACATGTCTTCATTAAAAATTTATTTTATTTTTATTAAAAATTAAGTATAATATTAACAATTAATTAAATTTATTCAAAAATGTCCCCCCGCCAAGAATATCTTTTTATAAAATTAATTATCCATGACAGTATCCCAAATCAGATTATTAATTTATTAAATGCACCGGTTAATGATCAAACTAAATACCAAGAATCAAACCCATAGGGGTTAAATCAAAGAAGGTGAAAAATGATCATAAACGATAAAATTAATTCAAAAGTTGATGGGGAGTTAAGATTAATAGTCGCAATGATCTCATTGATTATAATTAGCTTATTTTTGCCTAGTCGTTTTGTTCTTGCCCAACAAAATCCGCCTTCCCTAAAGATAACATCGCCTGCTGATGGAACGATTGTAGCTCCTGGGCAAACTATTGTTGTAAAAGTAGAAATTGCCGCAGGGGTAACTTTTCCAAGTGGCGTTGCGATTGTTGCTGAAAAACCTATACCTATGAGTAATATTAAAATCTCCCCACCTTATAATTTTTTTATCCAAATACCTAAAGATATTCAACCTGGTAAATATAATTTAACAGCAGGTGGACTAGCGCCGCCCAAAGATGGAGTAGACTCCAACCCTGTTTCAATCGACGTTGAATTTAGCGACAATCCAATAAAATTGCAAGCCGGTTTTGGTAATAACGTAATCTCAGAATTATCGATTGACAGGGTTGGAGAAGAACTTCCATTGCAAATTTTGGGGGTATATTCAAGTGGTACATTTGGATTTGAATTAAACGGGTCATCTTACCTTTCTTTTAGTTCTTCAAATACGGCAATAGCAACCGTGGATAGCACTGGCATGGTATCGGCAGTTAGTCCTGGAAATGCAACGGTGATTGCTACTTATAGCCATGCAAATCCACCTTTAAAGCTAATCGTTCCGATAATCGTCCCGCCTCAGGTAATCACATTATCGCCTTGGTTTTTAAGTTTTGATCCTTTACCTGTTGGGAGGACAAGTGATACCCAAATCGTGACCTTAACAAGCACAAAGCAGCTTAATAAAATAAAAATTTCAACAGCCGGATATTTTTCAGAAATGGATAATTGTTCGGTTGTGCCTACTACGACCTGTAGTATTAATGTTAAGTTTTCTCCTTCTCGGGCAGGTTCGTTATCTGGGAATTTAAACATCGACACTGATTGGGACTCCACTTCCATCAATCTTACAGGTACAGGTGCCGTCATCCCGTTTGCAGCCTTTAACCCAACCTTGACTTCTAATGATGAAAATCCGTATCAATTATCTGTAAAAGGGACATTTACTTTAGGACAGGCAAGTAAGGGTATTGACCCTCAAAATGAAAACATTATTTTAACTATAGGCACATTTTCTGTAACAATACCAAAATCCTCCTTTAAGAAATATTTAATATTCCCTGATCAAGGAGAAGCTGGGACAATTTCTTCCAATAATGCTAAATTTTATTTTGAAGGTCACATTGACAAAGTAAATTTAAACATGACTATAGAACCAACCGGACAGGGGAATTCAAACTATAAATTTGATGTTAATGCCACAGATCCTTATTTACTAGGGCTGGATAATCCTGCGGCAATATCTTTATTAATCGGGGACAATATGGGCGTATTAAATCCTTCTTCACGATAGGTAAGATTTGTGGTAAATTCTTATATTCAAATCCACAAGGGAATAACGAGCGATGAACATTAATGAACCAAACGCGGATCAAGAAACAGGGAATATATGTATCTTTTGCAAAGATCTTCCCAAGGCGCTGGAAAACGAGCTTGCCTATTGCTTGCATGATATCAAACCCATCACCAAGGGGCATATGCTTGTTATCCCAAATAGGCACCATACCA
>CAZASA010000030.1:0-22627 GCA_964487685.1 uncultured Planctomycetales bacterium | reverse complement strand
ATGTGGATTTTTCCGGCGGGGAAAAGAAGCGCAATGAGATCCTGCAGATGGCGGTCTTAAATCCTAGGCTGGCTGTGCTGGATGAGACAGATTCCGGACTTGATATTGACTCCATGAAGATCGTCGCTGAGGGGGTCAACAAACTGCGCCGTAAGGACAATGCCGTTATTTTGATCACCCATTATCAACGCCTGCTCAATTATATCCAGCCAGATTTTGTCCATATCCTGCACGATGGACGGATCGTCAAATCCGAAGGCAAGGAATTGGCCCTGGAAGTTGAAAGCCGCGGTTATGATTGGTTAATCAAATAAGGAAAATATATGATGACCCAGCAAGAGTTCCCTTTGAATATTGAAGGGATGGAACAATATCAGTCCAAATTAGAGAACAGTTCAGGTGCCTGGCTTAAGGCTTTTCGACGGAAAAATTTTGACCAATGGGCCCAGAGCAGTATGCCCACGATCAAGGATGAGGAGTGGAAATATTCCTCCCTGGCAGAAGTGGTCAACCGCCGTTTCCGTATCGCCCATCGCCATCAATTGCTTGAGGACAAGCAATTTGCCGCTTACCGCGACAAGAAAGACATTAACATTGTTTTGATCAACGGTGTTTTGTGGAGCGAACTTTCAGACCTCAAGCATCTGCCTGAGGGGCTTGCGGTCACATCGCTCAATGAGATTTTGGCGCATGATAATGCCGAGATCCAGGACACGATCTCTAAATTAACACCTAATGATACTAAGAGTTTCTTATGGATGAACCATGCGTTCTTCTTAGACGGGGCGTACATCAAGGTCGCAAAAAATGCTGTAATTGAACCGTTGGTGCATATCATCCATGTGACAAGCGGCATCGGGCCGGATACGATCGTATTTCCCCGAAGTTTTATTTCCATTGAAGAGTCAGCCCAGGTCAATATCATGGAAAGCCATATTTGTTTTGAACCTGTACCTTATCTATCCAACGCGGTGACGGATATGAGGATAGCCGAAAACGCCGTGGTTGGTTATTGCAAAGCCCAGGCTGAAAGCCATCAAGCTATTCATATCGGCACAACCCGAATTTGGCAGGAAAGGGCGAGCTCTCTTGATTCATTTTCTTTTATTCATGGGGGCGTGCTTTGCCGGAATAATCTTTCAGTCCTGATCAAGGGTGAAGGCACCAATACGATCATGAACGGGCTTTACGGTCTCGATGGCGATCAGCATGTGGATAATCATACCTTGCTGGATATCCAGCATCCTAACTGTACAGGCTATCAGTTATATAAAGGACTCCTTAACGGCAAGTCACGGGCTATTTTTAACGGCAAGATCTATGTTCATGCGATCGCCCAAAAAACGAATGCCTATCAGCTAAATAAACATTTATTGTTAGGCAAAGAGGCGCGGGTGGACACCAAGCCTCAGTTGGAGATATTTGCGGATGATGTTAAATGTACTCATGGGGCGACCATTGGTCAATTGTCCCAGGAAGAGATCTTTTATCTGCAAAGCCGTTGCATCTCCCGGCAATTGGCCATACAATTATTGTCAAAGGGTTTCATTGACGATATCGTCAATACCATCAAGAATGATTCCATCCGCGGTAAATTAAGCCGGCTGTTGCTTAAAAAATTCCCGGAAATCAAGCTTTAACCCATTATTCCCTAAAAATATGCCCACCTTTAACGTCCAAAAGCTCCGTCAAGATTTTCCCAACCTGAATGTCAAGGTCCATGGCAAGCCCTTGGTCTATTTGGATAATGCAGCCACCACCCTTAAGCCCCGTTGCGTCATAGACGCAGTCAATGCCTATTATGTCACCGGCGTTTCCAATGTTCACAGGGGGGTCCATTTCTTGAGCGAACAAGCCACCGCAGCCTTTGAATATTCCCGGCAGGTGGTGAGGCAATTCCTTCATGCCCGACGGGTAGAAGAGATCATTTTCACTAAAGGGGCCACGGAGGCCCTGAATCTGATCGCCCAGTCCTACGGCAGGCATTTCCTTAAAAAAGGGGATGAGATCATCATTTCCCACATGGAGCATCATTCCAACATTGTGCCATGGCAGATGCTTTGCGAACAGGTGGGATGTGTGCTTAAGGTCATCCCCATCAATGATAAGGGCGAGATCATCCTTGAGGAATATCTTAAATTATTATCAGATAAGACCAAGATCGTTTCCCTGGTGTGGGTATCAAATTCTTTGGGTACGGTCAATCCTGTCAAGGCAGTGATCGAAGCCGCTCATCAACGCGGTGCAGTGGCCATCATTGATGCGGCCCAGGCCGTCACCCATACCGCCATCGATGTCCAGGATTTGGATTGTGACTTTTTAGTTTTTTCAGGGCATAAGGTTTTTGGTCCCACGGGTGTCGGGGTTTGTTACGGTAAGGAGAAATGGCTTGAGGCCATGCCGCCTTATCAGGGAGGCGGGGACATGATCAAATCAGTGTCCTTTGCCAAGACCACCTACAATGTCCTGCCTTATAAATTTGAAGCGGGAACGCCACCGATCGCTGAGGTGATCGGGTTGCGTTCAGCCCTTGAATTCTTTCAGACGACAGGATGGGACAGCATGAAAGAATATAAAGATGAATTATTGGCGTATGGCACAAAGGCATTATTGTCTATTAACGGTGTGCGCATCATCGGAACTTCAACAAAAAAGACTTCAATCATATCTTTTATCATCGACGGGATCCATCCCCACGATCTGGGGACCTTGGTTGACCAGGAAGGCGTGGCGATCCGTACCGGGCACCATTGCACCCAGCCGGTAATGCAGCACTTTGGGATCCCGGCAACGGCGCGCGCGTCATTGGCATTTTATAACACGAAGGAAGAACTTGATATTTTAGTCAAGGCTATCAAACGTGCAAAAGAAATATTCAAATAATTTCGAGATATTAGCGAACGATCTAAAAAAACTATTGCATACTAAGAAACAGGGAATATAGGGGATCTTTAATGCGTGATGAATTATATCAGCAAACTATATTGGAACATAACCGCAATCCCCGTAATTTCAAGAAACTCGAGGGAGCTACGCATGCGGCTGAAGGGTACAATCCTTTATGCGGGGACCATTTGTGGGTTTATGTGAAGGTCAATGACAGCGGTATCATTGATGACGCTGCTTTTGAAGGCTCCGGCTGTGCCATTTCCAAGGCCTCGGCATCCATGATGACAAGCGCTCTTAAGGGAAAGAATATTGCTGATGCGAATGTCTTGTTCGAAGAATTCCATCAATTGGTCATCGGTGAACTAAAACCTGATAAGCAAACAAATCATTTGGGTAAATTAACAGTTTTCTCCGGTATCTGGCAATATCCTGCCCGGGTCAAATGCGCGTCATTATGCTGGCATACGATGCACGGAGCGCTGGAAAAGGCCAAAACTGTATCAACAGAGTGATTGTTTAGTGCACTGCTTGAAGAATCCAATATCCTCAAACCAAACTTATTATGCCAACAACAGATATTTTCAATAGACCCTTACGAGATTTGCGTATTTCGCTAATCGACCGTTGCAATTTTCGCTGTCCCTATTGCATGCCGTCTGAGAAATACCATCACGCCTATGAATTTCTTGATAAGAAACAGTGGTTGAGCTTTGATGAGATCGTCCGTTTAGCACAGGTCTTTGTCAGTTTGGGTGTTACCAAATTACGATTGACCGGGGGAGAGCCTTTGTTAAGACCTGACCTTGATGGGCTTATCCGTCGACTATCGACCATTCCCGGTATAGAAGACCTTGCTTTGACCAGCAATGGTTCCATGCTTGGTCTTTGGGCCCAACGTCTGAAAGCGGCAGGACTGCATCGGTTAACGGTTAGCTTGGATACCTTGGATGAAAAAGTATTTACTCAAATGAGCGGAGAAAAAGGTTCTCTTAAAGATGTGCTGGAAGGTATCCGGTCGGCCGAAAAAGCCGGGTTTAAATCGATCAAGATCAATGCAGTCATCCAGCGGGGTATTAATGACCATACGATCCTGGGTTTGGTGAAACATTTTCGCGGTACCCCTCACAGTGTGCGATTTATCGAATATATGGATGTAGGCAATCAAAATCATTGGGACCAATCCCAGGTGGTTCCTTCCAGCGAGATCATTGCCATGATCGATACTGAATACCCTTTGGAACATATTAAAGGCACCCAAGGCGGGGACACGTCAGAAATTTATCGATTCAAAGATGGCCAAGGTGAGGTGGGTTTTATATCTTCAGTAACTAAGGCCTTTTGTGGTACATGCAACCGCTTGCGTTTATCCGCTGACGGCAAGCTTTACACCTGTCTCTTTGCCACGCATGGTACGGATATAGGTGGGCCATTAAGGAATGGCGCCAGTGATGATCAACTAAGGATCTTGATCAATGATATTTGGAAAAAACGCGAAGACCGTTACTCCGAGATCCGCTCCGAACTCCGCCACGATCCCAACACCTCCCCTAAAGTAGAAATGTACCAGATCGGCGGCTAGAAACCTTCCTAACACCCGGTGTTAGGAAGGTTTTGACAGAAATCCATAAATCTTATAATATTGATTTTGTATTAATCCCCCTAATACATCGGCAACTCTTCGACAAATCCCCCAAAATACAAGGAACTGACCATGAAACGTCACTGTCCTCTGGAGAATCAGTCTGTTCATCACATCTATAACAAAAGCATTTATCGCTATGAGCTGTTCACCTGTAAGGAGGAATATCAACGAATGCTTGAACTTATTCAATTTTATAAATATGACGGCCATTCAAAACCGTTCAGCCAGTTTATTAGGGGAAAGACCATCCTAACACCGGGTGTTGGGAAGGTCACCTTGGTCAACGTTATTGCTTATTGCATAATGTCGACACATGTTCATTTTATTCTTCAACAGCTAGTTGACAAAGGTATTGAAACATTTATGCGGCGACTTCTAAATGCCTATTCCAAATATTTCAACTTAAGGCATAACCGACGGGGGCCTTTGTGGGAAAATCGTTTCGGTAACAGGATTATTTTGGATGAGCAAGGGCTCAATCAAAGGATCATGTATGTGCATTATAATCCAGTCAAAGAGGGTCTCGTAAAAACACCACAGGAATGGCCTTATTCATCAGCCTACCTTCCTAACACCGGGTGTTAGGAAGGTTTACCAAAAGCCTTGTTGGTTTTTTTGGTGGGGATTATTGAATTTTCCGGCGAAGCGGACTTCGCGGATGAGCTCTAGGTTGAATTTCTTCTTGACCAACTCGATCATTTTTAAATGAAGGTCATGCACATCTTGGGCGGTTGCATTCTGGCCTTTGAGGATGATATTCGCGTGCTTATCAAAGATATAGGCACCCCCGACTTTAAGCTCCTTGCCACCTGCTTGCTCGAGGAACCATCCGGCTGCCTGACGGCGTTCGGCTTTTGAGGTTGGTTCGATATTGCGGAAAAATGAGCCGGCGCATGGTTGGGTTGTAAGATCTGGATGTTTTTCCGCACGCTTTTTAAGGATCAGGGCGCGTTCCTGGGCCAAGGCCACAGGATTGCCGGGCGTCAGGCTAAAAGTGACGGATACAATGATCTCATTGGTTTCTTTTAGCCTTGAATGCCGATAGGTGAATTTAAAATAATCAGGGCCTACGTTCTTGGTTTTACCTTGCCCGTCAATGACCAGCGCAGATTTGAGCGCATCAC
Organism: uncultured Planctomycetales bacterium; assembly: GCA_964487685.1. Taxonomy (GTDB): domain Bacteria; phylum Omnitrophota; class Gorgyraeia; order Zapsychrales; family Fredricksoniimonadaceae; genus JABDGZ01. Next base: position 16,972 of record CAZASA010000030.1, on the reverse strand, counting down.
CGACTTGTTTCCCCCAGGCACCCGCATTGCCCACGACAGCACCTCCGACGGTGCCAGGAATGCCAGACGTATAATTCAATCCTTCCAGAGCCTCATCCACGCAAAATATGGCCAGATCATCAAGGACAGTGCTTGCTGAAACAGTGACATCATTCGCCGTGCGTTCGATTTGGGGTGTCAGGGACAAGTATCGGATCACTGTTGTATCAAGCCCATGGTCGGAAACAACCAAATTAGATCCGCCGCCAATAAGCAGGAAGGGGGTTTTTTCTTGTTTGAATTTTTGAACTGTCTGTATCAGCTCTTGGGGGGTTGCGCATTCGACCAACAAACGGCATGGCCCTCCCAATTGAAAAGTGGTGTAAGCAGACAATAAGGTCGACAAGGATGTTTTCATCAGTCAATTTCAAAAATTTGGGCCCCATGGATCCAGGCACTGCTACCGTCAGTATAGAACTCTTTTTTCCAGATGATCAATCTTTTTTTGATCTCTTCGATGATGTAACGGCAGCCTTTAAAAGCTTCATCCCGGTGAGGGGCCCATACGCCGATCCATACAGCCGTTTCCAGGACCCTTAACTGGCCGATCCTTTGGATACATACAGCCTTGGAAATGGCATGCTGGCCCAGGGCTTCCCGGATTATTTTTTCACCCTCGGTACGGACAGAAGCATTCTCAGCGATATATAAAAGTTCACTGACAACACGACCGGAATGCTCATCAGCCCGGACCATGCCTTCAAAATTGACCAGGGCACCGTTGGCTGGGCTGGTGCATAAGTTTCTTGCCTGGACTATGTCAATGGGTGTTTCTTGGAGGATGAACATTTAATATGTCACTCGTACAGTGCCTTGTAGAATCTTGCATTGGCAGCCTAGACGGTGATTGCGGTCCATGGCCAGGTCAGTTTCTTCTTTGTTCAATTCATTGATATTTTCCGCGCCTTCTAAAATATCAATTTGGCAGGTACCGCAGACGCCGGAATTGCAGGAAAAGGGGATACCGGCCGCTTCACAGGCTTCAGCCATGGGTTGGCCATCAGGAATCTCATAGGTTATGTTATCGATGATAAGCTTAGCCATATTATTCTTTAAACTGTAACACAGGAAATACGATATTCTTTTCCGGGTTATTGAATTCATAAACGATGGTCGAAGGATCGAAAGTCTTGATCTTGGCGATGATATCATCCACCAAATAACGGGGGACCGAGGCGCCGGAACTAAGGCCTACCTTGGATTTTCCCTTTAATATAAAACAATCAAGCTCAGCCGCCGTGTCCACAATATAACTATCAATGCCTATCTGCGCCGCTGTTTCCCTCAGGCGATTACTATTGGAAGAGTGGGGCGAACCGCAAATGATGATGATATCACAGAAACCGGCAAGCTCTTTGATGGCATCCTGGCGGTTTTGGGTGGCATAACAGATATCCGAGCGCAAGGGACCGACGAGTTTAGGGAATTTTGCCTTTAACCTGTTAATAATACCCTTGGTTTCATCAACGGACAAGGTGGTCTGGGTGATATAGGCAACAGTTTTTTGGGGATCAATATCCAGGACTTCGACGTCGTTCTCATTTTCGATGATATGCAGCAAATCCGGCCGAACATATCCCGCAGTACCGATCAATTCTTGATGGCCCACATGGCCGATGAGAACGGTGTCCACGTTTTGGCCTGAAAATTTGACAGCTTCTTTATGCACCTTGGTCACCAAGGGGCAGGTGGCATCCACATATTTTAGGCGGCGCTTCTGGGCTTCGTTAATAAGATCAGGGGGTATGCCATGGGCGCTGAAAATGATCCGTGAGCCCGAGGGCACGTCTTTGAGGTCTTCGACAAAAATGACCCCGCGCTTTTTCATGTCCTCAACCACGGAGGTGTTATGGACAATGTCATGGTAGACATACAAAGGCACTCCGTAAGTTTTGAGTGCCAGTTCGACAATATCAATGGCGCTGGCGACCCCTGCGCAAAATCCTTGTGTTTTGGCTAGAAATATTTCCATGAGCAGCTTCTTATCTTGCTTTTTTTTGATTCATTTCCTATAATACGCCTCAACGTCGATAATCATTAAGTGTCAATTATAACATTTTTGTTTAAGGTGTAAATTTAAATTATGACCTCTCTTCATCGTCGTAAAACTCCCCAGGTGACCATAGGTCCTTTGACGTTGGGTCCGGATGATCCGATCCGTATCCAATCGATGACCGACACGCCTACGGCCAATGTCAAGGCAACCTTGGCCCAAACCAGGGAATTGATCACAGCCGGCTCTGAGATGGTGCGCTGGACGATCAATGACCATGAGGCAGCTCTTGGCGCTGCGGAAGCGATCAGGCAGTTAAGGGCGCAAGGCATTACAACCCCTATTATCGGGGATTTCCATTTTAATGGGCATACGCTTCTTGGCAAGAACCCTCAAACAGCGAAACTTTTAGATAAGTACCGCATTAATCCCGGTAATGTCGGGAAAGGACAATTGCATGATGATAATTTTGCCCAGATCGTCAAGATCGCGGTGGATAATGGCAAGGCCGTGCGCATTGGGGTTAATTGGGGCTCTTTGGACCAGGAACTGTTGACAGCGTTAATGGACCAAAACGCCAAGTCATCCCATCCTAAAGATTTTGCGGACGTTACTCGAGAAGCCATGGTACAAAGCGCCTTGCGGTCAGCGGAATATGCGTTAAAGCTTGGTTTGCTCAAAGAAAAATTAGTCCTCAGTGTCAAGATGTCAGGATTGCAAGATATGGTTGCGGTGTATCAACAATTGGCTAGGTCATGCGACTTTGCCTTGCATCTAGGATTAACAGAAGCCGGTGCTGACCTTAAAGGTGCTGTGTCTTCCGCCGCGGCGCTTTCGATCCTGCTCCAGCAAGGAATAGGGGATACCATCCGGGTATCATTGACGCCTGAGCCTAATGTGCCGCGTTCCAAAGAAGTGGAAGTTTGCAAAGAGCTCTTGCAGTCCATGGGTTTCCGTTATTTCTCTCCGTCGGTGACAAGTTGTCCTGGCTGCGGACGGACCAGCTCTGATTATTTCCAATATCTGGCCCGGGACATCAATAACCATATCAAATTAAAAATGCCCTTATGGCAGAAGCAATTTCCCGGTATTGAGGAAATGAAGATTGCCGTCATGGGTTGTGTGGTCAATGGCCCTGGTGAAAGCCGTCATGCGGATATCGGTATAAGCCTTCCGGGCTCTTCAGAAAGTCCCATTGCGCCGGTGTATATGGACGGCAAAGAATTCAAAATATTAAAGGGTGATCATATCAAGGAAGAGTTTATCGTAATTTTGGAAACCTATATTAAAGAGAGATATGGAGAGAATTTATGAACAATGAGTCCAGGAAATTCTTGCGTGAATTTTTAAGTCAATGCGGCCCTTCCGGCTTTGAAGAGGCCAGCCAAAGCGTGTGGACCAAGCGGACCAAGGCTTATGCGCATGCGATCAAAAGGGATGTGCATGGCAATGCCATTGCTGTTTTAAATCCTAAAGCTGATTATAAGATCATGATCGCGGGCCATTGCGATGAGATCGGTTTTATCATCAGCCATATCACCACCGAAGGCTTTTTATGCGTGGTTCCCGTGGGCGGGATCGATTCCGGCGTTCTTCCGGGCTCCCAAGTAAAGGTCCAGACGGAAAAAGGATTGATCGATGGTGTGATCGGCAAGAAACCCATTCATCTGATGGAAGAATGCGACCGTAATAAATCTGTTCCTGTCAAAGACCTTTGGGTGGATATCGGCGCCAAGGACCGTGAAGACGCCCTTAAAGTCGTGGCCTTGGGGGAAGCTGTTTCATTTGCTCCGAATTACATGGAATTACGTAATGATATTTTTTCTTCCAAAGGATGTGATGACAAGACCGGTGCCTTTGTAGTCTCAGAAGTGATCAAGATCTTAAGTGCCAAGAAATTAAGGAAGGACGTTGGGGTCTATGGTGTTTCGACTGTCCAGGAAGAAGTGGGCCTGCGCGGGGCACGCACCAGTGCTTTTGGTATCGATCCCCAAGTCGGCATTGCGGTGGATGTGGGTTTTGCTTCGGATACTCCAGGCATCGATAAGCGTATCGTAGGGGAGGTCGCTTTAGGTAAAGGACCGGTTTTGCATGCAGGTCCTGCGATCAACCGTGCCCTTGGGAAATTGTTCATTGAGGTGGCCAAGCGCAAAAAAATCTTTTATCAATTTTCTTCACTCGGCCGGCCAGACGGCACAGATACCGGGGCCATGCAATTGTCCCGTCAGGGAGTAGCAACCGCCTTGATCAGTGTGCCTAACCGTTACATGCATACGATGGTCGAAACGTGTTCTTTAAACGACTTGGAATCGTGCGCCCAGTTGATCGCGGAAACCATTTTAGAGATCACTCCGAAAATGGATTTCATCCCGCGTTAAGTCTAAAACAATTAATTTTAGACTTCAATTAGCTTGACCTGTGATATATTTATATGTATTAAGGAACATACATATAAGTGAGGTGAAGCCTATGAACGCGCCTAAATTAACGAAAAAACCCAGGTTGGTGTATGTCACTTCTAACAAATATCAAACTGAAATTATCCTCCTTACATTCATTCCTTCGGTACTGACCTTCTTGTCCTTTATCAGTTTTGTTGTTATTGCGAATCCCGCTATTTCCAAGGCTATATTCCATATTTCATTCTATGACAAGGAAAAATTGATCAATGACTATTCCTGGCTGATGATCTTTTTCATGTGTTTATTTTTTGTAATAGCTTTATATTGTTCATTTATTGTGTCCCATCATATGGTAGGCGCCTTTGGGCGAATCATTAGGGAACTAGATGAGATCATTGCCGGTCGTTCCCAAAAGGCCATCAGTTGCCGGCCGAAGGATACCTTGACCAAGGACCTTTTAAAGAGGGTCAATGTCTTGATCGAGCATTATGTGAAAGACCGGAAATAGGAAATTTAAGGCTAATTTATGTCTTGCCGAAAAGCGTTTACCTTAGTCGAAATAATGGTCGTGGTGGTGATCTTGGGAATTTTGGCCTCTATCGCCATCCCTAGTTATTTTAAGAACCTGCAGCAAGGCGCGGCCGACGCTGCAAAAAATAATTTATTGGCCCTCTCCGAATTGCAGAAGAATTATTATTTCAATAAAGGCGCGTATTGTGTTGGTACTTGCGCCGATAATGTGGGGGATATAAATACTAATTTAAAAGTCAATATCAGTGATGAATATTTTAGTTATAAATGTGATAATGTGCATGCTGCATTCGGCTTTTGTTGTTCTGCGACGAATATAGCCACTAATCTATCGTTGCCTTCGGTATGCGCAGGGGCAGGAAGTGGGCTGGCTAATGGTTCCGGCAGTAGCAGCGGGGCTGGTGGAGTAGGGTCTGGGAGTGGTTCCGGCAGCGGATCTGGCAGTAGTTCTGGAAGCGGATCTAGTAGCGGATCTGGAGGAGGGTTGGATGCTTCCATCAGCAGCGGATCGGGCAGCAGTGGGTCGGGCGGTGGTGTAGGCATGGCGAGCAGTGGCAGCGGATCTGGGAGCGGGGCTTGTAGTTCGAATTGCAATGGCGTAACCTGCGGGGATGACGGTTGTGGCGGTTCTTGCGGGGACTGCTTAGCCGGTCAATTTTGTTCGGGGGGACAATGTATCCCAGGACCTTGTGTGGGGACTCCGTTAGGATGTTCAGGACTTTATGTGCCTCCTGATACAGAGACTTGGTGCGGCATGTCCAATCCGCCACCGGATGTGTGTTCTGCTGTTCCGGGATGCGTGTTTATTATGCAAGATTGCTGTGCTGCCAATGATTGTACTATTGGTACATCTAACGGAATTGATACTAATACTTCAAATGGCTGTGCTCAACAGGAAGCTAATTGTGCAGCTTCCGGATGTATTACCGATGATTGTGGTGATTCAGGCAATGGGACGGTATGCCTTTGTGATTCATCCTCACATTCCAATGAATGCGATGGGACGCCGACCGGAGATTGTACCGCGGTCCCGGACAAAAATACTTGCAAGCAAGTTTCCGGCTGTTCCTGGGTGGGCAATCCATAATGGCTATTAGGCATGCTTCAAGGGTAAAGATATGGTATATTTATATTGAGAAGGATATATACAAAGGAAGGGAAACCTATGGCACCTGATAATTTAAAGAAAAAGGGAAGAATGGTTTACGCAACATCTAATAAGTATCAAAATGAAATAATCCTGCTTACATTCATTCCTTCGGTATTGACCTTCCTGTCGTTTATTTGTTTTGTTTTTATCGGCAATCCAACTGTTTGCAAGGCCGTGTTCCATGTTTCTTTTTATGACAAGGTAAAATTTGTCAATGACATGTCAGGACTTATGGTCACATTAATGTGCTTATTTTTTATGTTATCCTTGGTCGGGGCCTTTATTATTTCGCATAATATGGTCGGGGCCTTTGGGCGTATCATCAGGGAGTTAGATGAGATCATTGCCGGCCGCTCAGAGCGTTTGATCAGCAGTCGTCCCAATGACACCTTGACCAAGGACCTTTTAAAGCGTGTTAATGTTTTGGTTGAGCATTATGTGAAGCATTCAAAAAAGAGTTCGTGAGGAATTGAAGATGCGACGCCGTCGTGCTTTTACATTAGTGGAAATAATGGTGGTAGTGGCTGTTTTAGGGATATTAGCCGCTGTCGCTGTTCCCAATTATATGAATAATATCCAAAATGGCGCGTCCAATACTGCCCAGAATAATTTATTGACCCTTATCTCGATGGAACGTGCTTATTATTATAAAAACGGGAACGTTTGCATCAACTCCGGTTCCAATCCTACCTGCGCAGATAACTTGCCGGACATTCAGAATAATTTAGTTAATATTAGCGACAATTATTTTAACTACGACTGTTATACTCCGGGCGATAAATCAGCCAGGGTCTGTTGTTATGCGGTCAACATTGCCAATAGCCAAATTAACTATACTCAGTGCGGGGGAAACTTAACCGCTTCTTCAAGCGGATCAGGTAGCAGTAGCAGTGGGGCCGGCAGCGGATCAGGCAGCAGCGGGGTTGGTACAGGGTCCGGAAGCGGGGTAGGGTCAAGCGGGTCCGGTGGAGCAATTGGCCCCGGATCGGGCAGCGGATCATCCGGCAGCGGATCATCCAGCAGTGGATCCGGCGGAGAGACTGGGCCTTCAGGTACCGCAAGCGGTTCTGGTAGTGGATCTGGCAGTGGATCTGGCAGTGGATCCAGTGGTAGTAGGGTTCCAAGCAGCGGATCAGGCAGCGGTTCCGGTGGCTGCAGTCCAAATTGTAATGGTTTGCAATGCGGAGATGATGGTTGCGGCGGGTCATGCGGCGATTGTCAGGATGGCTACTCTTGTGCGTTAGGACAATGCACCGCTAATCAATCATGTTCAGGTACTGTTTCTGAATCATGCTCTTCATTCTTGATCTCGCATAATTCTGATGGTTGTGATTGGATCGGCAATGGAACATCCGGGGGGCCACCGGATTGCGGCAGTGTATCGGGATGTTTTGTTGCTTCTCAAGGTACTTGTTCTGCATTGGATTGCACGGAAAATTGTGAGAATGAGGATGGTAGTCCTACCGATTCAGGCCTTTCCCAAGCAGATGTCTGCAATTCAACGCCTGGTTGTGCTGAAGACCCTAATGATTTTGGGCTTTGTAACACATCTTCTGGGTGCGATGAATGTGACGGGGCCCCTGATGGCAGCTCATGCAGCGGGTTCGATCAAAGTACTTGCGGTAGCACACCTGGCTGTTCCTGGGGATAGACTGATTAGCGACGGAGAACTTACCGATTTGCACATTAGGTAGAAATATGTTAATCTTGCAATAGGGGCTTTTTAAGACCGTTATTGTTCTTTGATACGATCGGCAAATATGGGGAAATCCATAGACGCAAAGGATCGAGCCTAAACTTCGCCAACGGCGGGGCATGGTAGTCGAGCTGCGCAGTTAAAAAATTTGATAATTGTAACCGAATACAGCTTGATTCTTTGTGTTGATCAAGAGTGATTCGGTTTTTTTATTTGTAGGGGGTGAAGGGGGAGGGAGAAAAAGGAGAGTAGTATGGATAAATTTAATTTAAGTATCCTAACTGTATTGCTCCTGGCCTTTATCGCCGGAAATTCAATGGCAGACACCTCAACAAATGCAGGGGCTCCGCCAACCCTGTATCAAGATAATTATAACGGCAGCAGGACGCTTTTACGTCATATGCGTAAGGAGACCAATCAAGCCGTTAAAAAGGCGCACTATTCTTCCACGTTGCCCATGGACCTTCGCGTCACGATGCCGATCAGTAATGAAGCTCAATTAGACACCTTGCTTCAAGGTCTTTATAACCCTAAAAGCCCTAATTATCATAAATTCCTTACTATTGATCAATTTAAGCAGCAGTTCGGGCCGTCAAGCAGTGATACCCAGCAAGTCATCAATTATTTAAAGTCACAGGGATTGACGGTGACCAGCCAATCACCCAATGGGCTTGTTCTTAACGTATCAGGAACTGTGCCTTCAGTTGAGCAAGCCTTTGGGGTGACTATTAACAATTATCAGAAGAATGACGGGACCACCTTTTTTACCACGGCGGTAGACCCTGTTATTCCTCCTCAAATGGTTGGCAAGATCAATTCCATCGGTGGTTTGGATAACGCGGTCAAATTCCACTCCCATTCCTATTCAGCGGCGCCTGCGGCCGGTTCTTCACCTCTTGGCTCACAGCCGGTCATTACTCCCAAACAAATCGGCACAGGCCCGGGCGGATATATCGCGCCTAAGGATATTTATAACGCTTATAATTTAAATTCTATTCCTTCTAACGGTAGCGGTCAATCTGTTGCACTCTTTGAACTGGACGGTTATTTGCCCAGCGATATCATTGGTTATGAATCCACTTTTGGGATCCCTAATGTTCCGTTACAAAATATGCCCGTGGACAGTTACAGCGGAGTAGCAACGCCCTATGGTAGCCCTGAAGTGACCCTGGATATCGAGCTTTTGGCAGCGATTGCCCCTGGATTGAACAAGATCTATGTTTATGAAGCCAGCAACACATGGCAGGCTTGGGTGGATGAATGGACCCATTTGGCCAATGATAAAGACCAGTATGGTAATCTTTTGGCCAATATTGTGAGCTGCTCCTGGGGTTCTCCGGAAGATTATGCCTATGAGATGATCTTTGATAATGGCATTTTCAAACAAATGGCAGCGCAGGGACAAACAGTCTTTGTAGCTTCAGGAGATTCCGGGGCTTATGACGATGGAGTTACGTTATCCGTCGATGAACCTGCTTCCCAACCGTATGTCACTGCGGTCGGGATCAGTAAATTGGCCGTCAACGCCGACAGGTCTTATAGCAGTGAATCAGGTTCTCTTGATGGCGGCGGCGGGATTAGCGCGGACCATACTATTCCTTATTATCAGCAGGGGATGATCTCGTCAATTTCAAAGGGATCGAATACCATGCGCAATGTCCCTGATGTGGCATTAACGGCGGATCCTAATACTTCGTATTCGTTTTATATCGGCGGCTCTTGGCAAGGGTATTGGGGCTCCAGTTTAGCCACACCCATTTGGGCGGCTTTTATCTCCCGTGTCGATCAAGGCAGGCTAAAGTTAGGTCAAACCATGATGGGATTTGCCAATCCTTTGCTTTATCAGATGGCCCAAACCAACTCGTATCCCACGATCTTCCATGATATTGTGACAGGCAACAATCAGTTTTATCCGGCGGTGACAGGTTACGATCTATCCACCGGTTTAGGTTCTTTTAATGGATTGAATTTGTATAACAGCCTCACCGTATCGAATTTGCTGCCGCCGGCTCCAACGGCATTGACAGCGGTGATCGCTAATGCGCAAGTCAACCTTAACTGGAATGCCAGTCAGGGCACAGTTTCTTATAATATTAAAAGGTCCACGGTATCCGGGAATTCGTATACGACCATCAAAAGCGGAGTGACAACTACTTCTTATACAGATTCAACAGCACTGAAGGGTGCCATCTATTATTATGTTGTCACCGCGGTTAACGCGGCCGGAGAAAGTTTAAATTCAAACGAAGCGATGCTTGTTTTCCAAGCCCCAACGGCTCCTGGCGGCTTGGTGGCATCGCCGGTGGCTGCCCAGATCACCTTAAGCTGGTATAGTGTATCCGGAGCAAGCTATTATAATGTGAAGAAGTCCACGTCGAGCAGCGGGCCATTCACTACAGTCGCGAGCACTACATCTGTCTATTTTCTTGATACAAGCTCAATGGTCAATGGCATGACCTATTATTATGTCGTGACCGCGGTCAACTCATTCGGCGAAAGCCCTAATTCCGCTTCAGTAAAGGTGACGCTCAGTTTACCGGCACCGACAGGGATTTTGGCTATGCCCGGTAATAATCTGGTCAATGTGTACTGGACCACGAATGCAGCGGCAATATCCTATAATGTTAAAAGGACCACGACCAGCGGGACTTCGTACACCGTTTTAAAAACAGGATTAACAAATAACTCATTCACGGATACAACCGCCAAGAACGGGACGACGTATTATTATGTTGTTTCTGCTGTTAACGCCGCCGGTGAAAGCCCGAACTCTAACCAGTACATGGCAGTCCCATTTGCCCCGGCCGTTGCACCAACTGGATTATCAGCGGTGGTCAATAATGGGACAGTCGTTTTATCATGGAATGCGGTATCAGGGGCAATGTGGTATGACGTATCAAGATCTACGGTCAGCGGCGGCCCGTATACCTACATTGGTTACTCAAATTCAGCCAGTTATACGGACAAGCCTACTGGCAGCAATACGTTTTACTACGTTGTTTCAACGTATATCAATGTCAGCGGTGTTGGAAATTTAAGTCCTAACTCATCGCAGGTAAGTGCCGCCATTCTCGCGGCACCTGCCGGCTTAACAGCAGTAGCTGGCAATAATCAGGTGGCTTTGTCATGGAATCCGAGTCTGGGGGCGGTATCGTATAACGTCAAAAGGTCCACGGGCAATAATGCCTCGTTTACTACCCTTAAAAGCGGTGTAACAGGCAATAGTTATACCGATACAACAGCCATCAACGGTACGATGTATTATTATCTTGTTACTGCGGTGAATGCCAGCGGTGAAAGTCCCAGCTCGAATCAATTGTGGGAAATTCCATTTGCGCCGGCAGTAACGCCCAATGGATTGACGGCCATTGTCAGTACCGTTGCCGGAAAACCGGTTGTGAATTTGTATTGGAATCCGCTTGTTGCGCCAACTTATGAATCTCTAATATATTATGTTTCAAGATCAATGGTCAACGGAGGACCATTCGGGGCTATTGCAGCAGTAACCGGCACAAATTATACTGATGCAAATATTGTTAACGGGGGGACTTATTATTATGTGGTCTCCAGTTATATCGTTGTCAATAATAATAGGAGCATGAGTCCCAACAGCACGCAGGTGATCGCTGTAACATGTCCCAAGCCGGCGGCACCCGCAAATTTGATGGCGACGCCCGGTAATAATAAGGTGCTGTTGACCTGGAATACAAGTACAGGGGCAACGTGGTATAACGTCTACAGGGCCACCGGCTCAGGTTCTTTTATACCATTTACCAGCGTCTATACCAACACGATCACGGATATATCGGTAAAGAATGGGACTTCATATACTTATTATGTTACAGCGGTCAATGCCGGCGGAGAAAGCACCGGCTCGAATCACTTTATGACTGCGCCATTTGCATCAGCGGCGCCTTTGAGTAAATAAGTTATAGGGGCCATTGGTAATGCGCGGTAAGTTTATTAAACAGGTCCGGCGAGGATTGTAAATAGCCAGCAGCGGTTTCTGTCAGCCACATTTTTTTAATGGTGGGATCAATTTGGATACGGGCATCGGCCCAATCCTGGGATTTGAACATCGGGTATGAATTCCAGTTGCTGTTGATATAGCAAACAACCTGCACATCGTTATCATTGATAAAATCGAAATAATGCCTGAACCATTCTAATTTGGCCCTGGTGGATACGGCACCTGCCGGGGTGGACTCGGCGATCATCATCGGTTTTTTATGAACAAGGGCGATGATGGCAAATTTTTTCGCAACAGCAATTTGCATCGGGTCAAATAAAGACACGGCAAACCAATCCACATAATCATCGCCCGGATACCAATCAAGATAATTTCCTTGAGATTCAGTCAAACAGGCCGTATGCCAAACATAGGCCACATTATCAACGCCCTGGGCCCTCAAATGATCGACGACATAACGGTAGGCATCCTGGTACTTTTGAGGGTCATAGCCGTTTTGCGGCAAGTCAAATTCGTAGCCTATCCTGAAATAGATCGGCCGTTTGACGCTTTTCATCCAATTGGCCAGCTTTGTGATATTTTTGTCATATTTTCCCGCCAAGGTTTTATCCAAAGCGCCTACCATATATAAAGCAAGCTGAATGACGGTGTTGGGATAATGGTCAACATAATAGCGTGCAAACATGACACCAGATCCATAATTAGCCGGCTTGTCTAATCCATCCATATTTTGGATGGAGGTATAGACCATAAATCCTCCGGGGACTATGCCAACGTTTTTGATGTACCCATCGATGGTGTCTTTTTGCTGGCCAATAATCAGCAATTTACCGCCTTGAGGAATAAAGGGGGCAGTAGCGGCGTAAGCAGGGAAGAAATTTGATAAAAAGGCCAGGAGAACAATAGAATTACAAATTAGTTTGATCATAGGGCCATTAAAGCAGTCAGGACTTCTTGATCGTGACCTTCGGGTTTTACTTTCTCGAAGACCTTGGCGATCTTGCCTTCTTTATTGATGATAAAGGTGGTGCGAGCCACCCCCATATATTTTTTTCCATACATTGATTTTTCCACCCATACACCATAAGCCTGGCACATTTTTTTATCTTCATCAGCTAACAAGGGGAAGGGAAGTTTAAATTTGCTGATGAATTTTCCGTGAGAGATAACAGAATCCGGGCTGACGCCTAAGATCACCGCGTTTTGTTTTTCGATTTCTTTGAAATTATCCCGAAATCCGCAGGCTTCAACCGTGCAACCAGGCGTATCATCCTTGGGATAAAAATACAGGACGACATTCTTGCCTTTTAGATCTTTTAAGGCAATGTCTTTGCCTGTACTTGCAGGTAAATTAAAATCAGGGGATTTACTTCCAACTTGTGGTATTGGCATAGAATCCTTTCACTAATGCGGGTCCTGGCTCGTCGCGTCATTCAGGTGCTCCTGCGAGCAGAATCGTATAGCTCAGCTGCCTTGAAAGGAGGTTTCCCTAAATAGATCCGGACACCCTTGCCGTGCGCTCCTGAACGCCGCTCCTCGCCACCCGCCGCTAATTATAAGCACTCCAAGACTTTGTTTTAGTATCGTATATCTCTTTGACCCGCCGGGCTTCAGGCACGCCGTCTTCAAGAGGCCAGGAGGTGGCTTCCAGTTTATTTCCGTCGAGATCGTAAAAATAAAGGGACCATGATTTTGGACGCTTCTTGGCGAATTCAATGGTGACTTGGTACTTTTCTAAATGGGCGATCATGGCGTCAAAATCATTGCTATGGACCCGAAAGGAAAAATGATTGGCCCCCAAACCTTCATTGGCAAATAGGTGAGAGCTGGTTAAGTCTTTGGCTTGGATAATGCCTAAAAGCGAAGGTCCGCAATCCAGGAAATATTCAATGCCGGGCTTGGATGGCTCACGCTCGGTGATCTTAAGCCCGATCACTTCGGTATAAAATTTTAAGGAACTATCCAAATCCCGAACGTTAAATGCGACATGATCGATGCCTTTTATGTTGATCATTAATAATTCCTGAACTGGATTCCCGAAGCAACTGCGCATGTCCGGTATGAGGACCTTTCGCGGGAATGACATATTAAATTTTTATTCTTTTTTCTATTTTTTTCTGTTTAAAAATTAAATAATCACTGTAGCCTGCTTCTTTGGCCAAAACCACGGCCTTGTCAAAGTCATTGCCAACATGGATAGGGTCATGGGAATCAGAACCGAAGGTCAAAGGGACGCCAGCTTCACGATAGATCTTCAGGCAATTAAGGGCAGGATACATTTCGGCAATGGGCTTGCGCAATCCGGCTGTATTGATCTCAACAGCGACGCCCGACTCTTTGAAAACCTTGGCCGTTGCCTTGATCTCATCGGTCAGGTCGATGGTTGGTCTCGCACCGAACTTTTTAGGCAGATCAGCATGGCCTATGATCTGATAGAAACCGGTCTTGGCAGATTGCCTCAAGAGGGCATAGTATTTAAGGTAGACTTCGTCAACATCATGGACCTTCCAATATTCACGGCACGCAGGATCATCAAAAGCCCAATCATCAATAAAATGCACCGAACCGATGACGTAATCATAAGGGTAGCTTTCGAGCATGGCCTTGGTTTTATTTTCATAACCGGGTAGAAAATCAGCCTCTATCCCAAGCTTGATGCTCAATTGGGAAGCAAAGCGTTTTTGAACATCGTGGATCATGGCATGGTATTTGGGCAGTTCATCCATGGTCATGGTGATCCCTGGCATAGGCTTATGCACCATGGGCGCATGATCAGAAAATCCGATTTCTTTTAGGCCTATTTTGATGGCTTGTTTAACATACTCTTCAGGCGCACCAACAGCGTGCCCGCATAGAGGAGTGTGCATATGGTAATCGGCATAGGGAAGCATGGCAAAAGAATATCATATTGATTATTCACTGTCTATGCTATAATTTTCGTTCGTTAGCAATCGCTTTTTAGGAGACTATTTGCCATCGAAGGAATTGGGCCTTTTATGGTAATATCTCAATCTGTTATTTTATGAGGGAATTGAGTTCTTGAGCAGTGCACTGCGGAGGCTGATTTGGCACGGTCCCCGCCGAAGGCGGGGCAAATCAGCCGGAGCGTAGTGCAGCCGCCTCGCTGGAGGCGGCAAACGTGCCTGCGAAAGAATTCAATGACCGAATAAAATCATGGAGAGATAAAATGGAGCAATATTTCCGCAAAATGCTTGAGTATATAGGGGAAGATCCCTCTCGTGAGGGGCTTGTCAAGACGCCTTTGCGCGCGGCCAAGGCCTTCGAGTTCATGACACAGGGCTATAAGAAGAATATCGATGAAATAGTCAATGGCGCTATCTTCACTTCGGATAACGACGAGATGGTCATTGTCAAAGATATTGAAATGTATTCCCTCTGTGAGCACCATCTATTGCCGTTTTTCGGCAAGGCCCATGTGGGCTATATCCCTAAGGGAAAAATAATCGGCTTATCCAAGATCGCCCGTATCGTGGACATGTATGCCCGACGCCTGCAGGTGCAGGAAAATTTGACCAGGGAGATCGCCCAAACCTTAATGCAGGTCACCGGTGCCTTGGGTGTCGGGGTGGTCATTGAAGCCCAGCATTTATGCATGATGATGCGCGGTGTTGAAAAACAAAATTCGATCATGAAAACTTCCTGTCTCCTCGGAGCCTTTCGAAAGGATGATTCGACGCGTAAGGAATTTTTATCGCTTATTAATTAAAAATTACCCCAACGAAATCGAAGAAATAGGGCCTTTGGAATTCCTGGCACTAATATCCTAATTTATGCCCTCTAAAATACAAGGTACAGCCTTAGTAACAGGTGCGGCCAAGCGCATTGGCCGTCAGGTGGCGGTGCATTTGGCCAAATCCGGGTATCATATCGCCTTACATTATCATCGTTCCAAAGCAGAGGCCATGGCCACCGCCCAAGAAATTTATAAAACAGGGATGCGCTGCGAACTATTTTCCTGTGATCTGGCTGATGAATCAGAAGTGCTCAAACTCACAAGCCACGCCGTTAAAGCTTTTTCCAACTTGAATGTTTTGGTCAACAATGCCTCGATCTTTATACCTAATAAGTTTGGTGCCCAGGACCTGACGCTTTTTAAGACCCACTGGGACATTAATTTTAAGGCACCGTACATTTTAACTTGTGAGTTTGCCCGTTTGGTTAAAAAGGGACAGGTGATCAATTTTATCGATGCTAATGTCATTAAGAACAAAACTCCTTACGCGGATTATCAGATGACCAAGAAAGCATTATTGGAGTTTACCAAGATGGCCGCGGTCCAATGGGGGCCACGTATCAGGGTCAATGGGATATCACCAGGGATGATCTTAGCTCCGGTCAATAATCAGCCGGATGACCGCGCCAGAAGGGCCCGGCAGATCCCTTTACAAAAAACAGGTAATCCAGGGCATATCCTTAAGACCATCCAATTCTTGCTGGAGAATGATTATTTAACCGGGCAGATCATCGCCAATGATGGCGGGGAGAATTTAATTTAATGGCCATTATACGGATCAATGATCTTAAGGTCAGGGCACTTATTGGCGCATATTCCTGGGAAAGGGTCAATAAGCAGGAGCTGGTCATTAATATTACCATTGAATATGATGCCTCCAAAGCCAGCCGGTCCGATAAGATCAAGGATGCCCTTAATTATGAAACGGTAGCTGCCAAGGCCGTTCAAACAACAAAGCGATCGCGACATGCCTTATTAGAGAAGCTGACCGCAAAGATCCTGGCTGGTATCATGGTTGACCGCAGGGTAAGAGCCGCTCATGTGCGCGTTGATAAACCCCATGCCTTGCCTGAAGCCCGCTGCGTATCCTTCGAACTGTCAGCCGAACGTTAAAAATTCTTAAGATTTTACTTACACAAAACATTTTCATTGGTAATATAAACCTATGCAGTTTAAAGACGAAGTAGTTTTAGTCACCGGTTCCACCCGCGGTATAGGATTGGGCGTTGCTGAGGCCTTTGCAGGACAAGGGGCCTTGGTCATTATCATTGGCCGAAATGAGACCCAAGCCCAGGCAGTTGCGGCCCAGTTTAAAGCCAAGGGGCTATTGGCCGACGGCTTTGGCTGTGATGTGACCAATTTGGCGAGCGTGCATGAAACGGTTAATAAAATTCTTGACATTCATAAACGCATTGATATATTAGTCAACAACGCTGG
>CAZASA010000029.1:0-25829 GCA_964487685.1 uncultured Planctomycetales bacterium | reverse complement strand
TCGAGGGATATTTAATGCTCTTGCGGATGAAGAATCATCATTAAATAGAAGACCGATCCTAAAAACCCCAGAGCACGCGGACGCCTGGATCGGCTCTCCCACGTACAGACTTGAAAGGACAGGGATATTGAAACAGAAGTTCGATCAGGCGATCGCCAGAGGCCACTTATATATTGAGATGGAGTTTGTAACAGGGGTAAGAGCAAAAACACTTTCCCTAATTCATCGAGGTTTAGAGAATCCGAGTGCAGTAACACTGGAGCAATGCTTAAAGGGAATGGATTCTCTCCTGGCGGGAAGGACCCCGCAACAAAATTTGGAATATTTACGTCAAGAGATCAACAGCACACTTCTTCTAGGGTTTTCTCAAATGGATGTTGCAAGGGCATCAGGGGTAGTAGGTCAAGAGATCAATAATATTTTGCTAATGGATGTTAATGTCAGGGTAGCTGCCCGTGAAAGAATTCTTGAAGGGATTGAAAAGCTAAAGCGCTCGCCCACGCCGCCACAGAAGAAAAAGGCCCTGCAGGATGTGATCCAGAAAGCTATCGATGATGGTTACCTTGAAGAAGAGATCGCCAGTGAAGCTGCCGTGGACCTAACAGCTATATCCAGGATCCTGAAAGGGACATATTCAGGAGTAAAAACAGGCAAAAGAATTATTGCAGCTATCAGTCGTCTGCGTCAGGGGAGACTTTCAAACTTGGGCATCAGCAGATTGTTAGAACGGCTGGAACGATTAGTTGCTTCAGGGGATGAAAATAATGCCAGGATATTGTTTGATGAATTGCTAAAGCAGGGCCTGGCGCCAGATGAGCATAGAATGGAAAAAGCAAGAAGGTTGTTAAGTTACAAGCCCGGGGATAATGATGCATTTGATCCCATCAAGATATTTGATCGATCGGTGAGTCGAAATTGTGTCAATGAGGCCTTGGTCAATGATCACAAATTCTCTGCGGATACCTTTGCAGGTATTGTTGAAAAGATAGGCCCTGTCAACGCAGGAATAATTCTAGATAATGAGGGGGTTGCTGTTGAAAAAGCGGTGTTGAGAGCAGGAGACCTAATCCTTTCCCTAAAAACTAAGGATAATTTCACAGTATTATATAAGTTGCCGGTTAACCCTGTTGCTGAAAAAACAGATGTCATGACATTAGAAGGGAGTATTTTAAAGGGAGTCAATGTATATCATGTCATCTCAGAGAAGGAAGATTATAAGAGCCCAAGAATAACTGTTAAGGATGTGATCATCCATGACCCCTTTGCGTGGTTTGGGGCAGAGGCTCCAAAGAAAAATCCTCGTCTTCCTTTTGGCAGGGCTCCGAATCTTGGTTACCCCGCCATTCAGTCACAAAAGGCACGTAAGCTTGTGAGCAAACTTAAAAAACAAGTACGATGGCAAGAAGCCCAACCGATTATTTTAGAGGAAGTGAGGACAGAAGAAAATCAACGCCATATTGACTATCAAAAGGAAGTGGAAAGCGGTAATATGCGCAGCGCCCAAGAACGAAGCCGTGATTTTGCAGCTTCCCACCCGTATCTTGAAGGCAGTGATGAATTTGTATCCGTTTATGAATTGGCCGTAAGAACAGATCCTTCGATCATGGATGTCCAAACAGCCATTTGGGAACACTACCTACATAACCGCGCATGGTTTTTCGATCAGAATCCAGATTTGATCAAGCAAGATGATATTCAAATGTGGCCTTTAGATGGGAACAAAACTGTAAATGAAATTGCACTAAGGTTTCAGATCGGGCCTGAGAATATGCCTGCGACCAAGTATGGAATATATGCAAAGACACCTTCAGATGCAACTCCAAGTATACTGCAAGGTTTACCACAAGCAGAGAATCAAGAGCTGGTATTCCTGGAACCCGGCAGCGGACGTGGACTTCTGAGTTTGGAATTAGCCATGCAAAATCCGCACATCAAGATCATCGGGATCGAAGGTGATGAGAAGTTATACAAGGAAAGCATATTGCTTCTGCAAGATGCCATCACCATGAAAGCCATCCGGCCGGGGCGTATTAATTTTTATCACGGAGATTTCAATGATGATATTTTTAGCGGTTTATGGCAAAAAGCGGATGTTGTTTATTATTGGGAAGGCGGAAACTGGGATCCATCTAAGTTAGCTCAAACAAACAACCAACATCTTCGTCCCAAGGCGCGTGTGATCATCAGGGGATTAACATCTAATTTATATAAATCACTTGATGACTCTTTCTTTAGGCCCACGGGACTAATCTATCAAACTAATCAGGTGCGCACCTATGAGCGTGATGGAGCCCTGCCAGGGGAATCGCATGCAAAGCCCTTGATAAAGGTTGCTCCAGCTTTGGCCATGGCGCAGCCGGTTGAGTTGAGGAATAATAAGCGCCCCCTTGATCCAAATCTACAAATGATTACAAATGGGCCGATCAGTTATATTGACCGCCGCCCATTTGGTTTATCCAGGAGCGGCCGGCTTCAATTAGATGCCAACGGCCAGGTTTGGACAACGCTTCGCCCCCGCCAACGCCGTCGTCAAGGAGTGTTCAATGCTTTCATGGATGAAGGCTCAACTTTAAATGAAGGAAATAATATTAATCCCTGGTTGACGGACCCTGACAAAGCTAATTGGGACAAGGTACGGCCGGCACAGCGGCGGTGGCTGGTGGCCCGTCTATTGGAAGCAACCGGTGAAACAGCAGAAACCTTGTTACAAAAAGAAAAAGAAGCCAAATCGATTTTTGGCACCAAACTTAGCCTGCTTAACGGCAAGTCCCTTCTGTCCCTTTATAATTATTATGACAGCAAGCCTAAGAAAATGGACCGGCCCTATTCGACGGTCGCTTTTATCTTGTATGAATGCGGATTTGCATTTGAGCAACGAAAGGACATTGAACATTTTGAAGCCATGGGCAAAGGCGTTAGTGATGATCAACGCACCCTTTTTGTTGAGGCGTCAGCCGCCATAGACCTACCTAAATGGCTGAAACTCTTCAAGACTTATCAAAGCGGTTTGTTCTATTTGATCCTGCTTAAATATCCTGCCTTTGAACCTGAAGCCTTGTTGTTCTTCTTAAGCCGTGAATTCTGGAAGTATGGCAAGAACGGCAATGGGCGTGAATTTAAATTAGATGACCTTCAGTCCCTCGAAAGCGCTTTGCCGTCACTTTTGTCATCAGGCAGTGAAGCACGACAGATCATTGAGGCAACGATCATCAATCGTGTGCGATTAGGATTGATCGCCCAGGCACAAAACGGAAATGGCGAAAAGGTTTGGATCCCCCAAGTCTTGAGTTTAGCGAGCCAATGGTTTGGCCAGCGCTGCTGGGAAAAAGATCTACCTAAAGAAACAACGGAACTCTATTCGAATTTAAGGGATTTTTATGAAGGCTTATATAAAGCTAATTATCAGCAGTATGTCCGTCGCAATGGCCATGCGCCGTTACAGCTGGATTTACATCAGATCGAAGGCATTGATTTTGAAATAAAACACCCTGGCCTTATCGTTGGCGATGATGTGGGGACGGGGAAGAGTGCTCAAGCCTTGATCCCGGTGGCGGTACTGGATGCACAGCGTGTGATCATTGTTTGTTCTAAAACATTAAAGGAGAATTGGCTTAAAGAGATCAATCATTGGCTGGGTGATGATCAAAGGGTCGTCATTTTAGGGTCTTCACGCCGTGAAAACATAGAGACCATGGACCGGATCCTGGATAAGAATGATCAAGGACTCAAGCCCCGTTTCATTATTGTTGGCTGGGGCATGCTGGGTGGAAGGAAAAAAGCTGAAGGGTCGAATATCCTTCTTGAACGTCTTAATGAGTGGAGCGCAGAGCTTAAGATTGGGGACGAAGCGCATATTATCCGCAATCCATTCACCAGGGTTTCCATAGCGTACCGTCAATTAAGGGCCCAACGCATCATTGACCTTACAGCCACCTCCGTTGTCAATGATTGGGATGATCTGTGGCCTTTGCTAAATGATATAGCTCCGCTGCAATTCCCTGACCATAAAGGGTTCCTCAGGACCAATTCCGAGAATCCCGTGTCTTATGCCCGGTTAAATCTAACTTTATCCCAGCAGTATTTCCTTCGCCGCAACCGTGAGGAAGTGTTCGATCAATCAGCGACCAATGTTCATATCATCAAAGAAGGGGTGGAATTAGACGCTGGACAGCTGCGTTGTTATGAAGAAGAACTGCAAAAATATGAGTCTTACCGCAGTCAAATGCGGATATTGGCCGCCCAGATCAAGATGAGGCAAATCCTGCTTGACCTAGACCTTTATCATCATAATTATGACAACAAGTCAAAAGATCATGGCCTTTCAAACCAGCAGCATCCACATCCTCCAAAATTAATGGAAACGATCCGAAAGACCAGGGAAATCCTTTCGTCTGACCCCACCGCAGCCGTTGAGATTGCCACAAGTTCTCCCTATGTATTGCATAAGATGGCCGTTTTATTGAGGGAGGAATTTGGCAAGGACACTATTGTTGTCATGGACGCAAAAGATTCTGAGCATGAGAGATTTGCCAAAGCCCAGCTTTTCCAGAAAGACCCGGACATCAGGATATTTTTGACCTCATATAAGATCGGGGGAGAAGGGATCGATCTTTCCAAGGCCAATCATTTATTCTTGCTTGATTTGCCTTTTACCCCGACACAATTAAAACAAATCATCGGCCGTCTGTTACGCCATGTCCAGAAACGTGATATTTTTGTGCATCTGATGGTTGCTTTTGGCACCTTAGATGACAGAACAATTGATATCGTGGAAGGTAAGGAAAGTCTCATTGACCAGGTCCTTAACGGCATGCTCTTGATGCTGGAACGCGTGGATTCTAAGGCCGCCCGTCGATTGGCCCAAAGCCGGATCTCCGGGGAGATCGATCAAGAAATTAGGCAGGAAGCCGCCACCTATCAACTTCGCACAAAGTTCATGGGCCTTGATTCAGCGATGGCGGCGGGTAACAGTGCCGCGGCACAGGCCGGCTGGGATGAAGTGGCGCCGGAATATTCCACCCAGTTACAGCATTTAGGCGGTTTTAGCATCTCGCAAAGTCTTCATTTAATTTTGATAGATATGCACCGCAAAGGATTGATCAAGCTTGCACCCGGCGGGCAATGGTTATTTGCCCCTGAGGGCCCGGCGACCGATCTTCGTGCTATGCTTCAGATCGAAAAACTATTCAATGAGATCGGCGTTCCTGTGAGGGGATTAAATATAACAGGTTTGGATTTTTCATCAGAAATGAATTTCCAGGGGACCCAGGAATTAGAGAAGCATGGTGCAAGTCGCCGCACCATGCAATTGAATTTAGCGGAAGATCAATTACCTTTTCAAACGTATGATCTTGTCTCTTCATCACAAACAGGTATATTCTCAACAAATACTCAAAACCAATATGGTGTCGTCCAGGACATTTGGTATTTAGGGCAATTGATCAAGGCCTTAAAGCAGGATGGGGTCTTGGTGTTATGGCGTCATAATGGAAAGATCACCAAGGCAGCTCAAGAATTTTTGAGCAATCATTTTGGCCTGGAAATATTAGCCGTTGAACCCTGGGTCCTGCCTTTGTCCGGAGTGCCGGGTAGTATTAAGGCTAAGTTGGGTGATGCCACCTTCCTTATAGCAAGGGCGACAGATAAAACCTGTGCCATCACCAGCCGCGTAGATTATGTGGATTATCTTAAAGGCCTTCCAGGGGATGGGTTCAAAGTTAAACACCGTTATTCTAAGAGAGAACTGCTTGATCCAGGCCAACCCAGGCCCTATCAGGGCAATGTCGGTGCTGATGGCTCTTTAGCCGGGTATATTACAGAAGACGGCGATACAAGTTTGGGAGACAAACACCGTTATGATCGTCGAAATATAGCGTTAAGGAAAGCATTGAATGCAGTCCTTACGAATCTTGACCGTATTGTCATTGAAGAAAACATCACCGATGATATTCGTAAAGTCGTGATAGGAGAGATCAATCAAATTCTTATACGTGCACCGGTTACCAATAAATTCCGGCAAAAGGTCATTGTATTGTTACGGCTTCACGCCGGCCAGTATGCTTCCAAGTGGGGGGAAACTTATGTTAAAGAAATACAATTGATGATTGAAAGCCTTAACGTGGTCATAGTCCCTGAAAATAAACCCAGGACCAATGAGGAGCCTCAAGTAAAAAAACCACAGGAACCGGTTAAACAAAGGGAAGCTAAAGAACCGCCAATAGCCAAAAACCTTCCACCGCGAACAATGAGGCTTCAAACACTTCTTCCTAAATTTGACACTCAAGGATTTGGATTCAAACTAAGCCGGGAGAACATCCGCAGCGTAATTCGTCTTGAAGGTAATACTTTCTGGATCGACCGGTATTTATGGAAGGATTCCGGCCTTTCCACACAGGAGATTGCATTTGTTGTGGATATTTTGGCGAACTTATATTGTGATCTCTTATTACCTCAAAACACTTCGGATGATCGCCGTGATGGTTTCGTTATTTTAGGTGTTGGCAATTTGGAAATTACAGTCAAAGATTCAGAGAAATTCATGGCTATATTGGAAAAATTAGACCCTACAAAAACGGAAATCTTTAATCTTTATGCGCAAATACACCGTTTGCCCACCTTGCCATTTGCAGATCGAGGATCAAAAGTTGCTTCAGCAAGGACCTATGCCTTGCCGATCGATCCAGTTATATTAAACCAATACGCTGCGTTTGCGACGATACAACGCCCTTCACTGGCTTTGGTCAATATAGATGTTCTAGGCCGCACATTAGTTGAGATGATCACCGAACCAGAATCTCCAGCTAAAGAAGAAATCCCGTCAGCGGCACCGGCAGAAGAGAAACAAGATCAAGAAATTGGAATGCCAGATGATGAGCATTCGCCAGAGGAGATCGCTAAAGAAACCACAAGGATATTGAATTTTTTGCGGGGGCTCTTTGCTGACGCAGGGTATAAGAGTGACCGTATTGAAGGGACGATCGCCCAGATCTTGTTTGACGCAGATTTCGTCAGCAAGGGGGCCAGCTTCCTTAATTATAGTCAAGCGTTAGCGATCGCTGCGCAATTTATCACCCGCTTTAATGTTCCGGTTGATGCCCATCGAACATTACGCGAAGTCTTGTATCTTACAGTGCTTTTTGCACGACGTCCCGACAGATTGGCTGCCATTTTGGCAAACGCCCCCCATATGCAATCAATCCATGGATTGAGGGGATATTTTGATATATATGGAACGGATGATAAAGCTATCAGTGGTGCTATAGAAACATTTAAGCAACCCCAAGTACTTTATGCCGATAAATCGGAGATAGTCAGGTATGATCCCAAATTCTATATTGCCCATAAGATCATTAATATACAAGACCGTATCAGTTGTGAAACGGATACCAATCGTTCGGCCGAATTAAGATACTCAAGGACTGAGGATGCGTTGATCATTGAAGAGATTGGGTTTACAGTCAGATATGTCAGGCTAAATCCTAATGAAAGATATATTGAAGGCGAAGATGGGTTAAGGGCCAATTATAAAATTTTAGAACTATTGATCAATGCGGCTGTAGCAACTGCTAGAGAGAAAGGCCTTGCTCGAGTTTTATATAAGTCTCCCTTTAGCGAAATCAGGGATAAATGGCATTCCAAGGTTGGTAATTCTGATGATCTCTTCTCATCAGCAGACGCCTTTGCATCTTATATTGAATTGCCGGTATTAATGGGCTTTCGTTTAGCGGTGGTTTCACGAAACAGCCGACAGCTTTCATGTATTTATTGGGAACGCAATATCAATGAACTCCAAGCAGATGAAGAATTAAACAAGGTTGTGAAATATATACGCCATTCGGAGGGCATTGATGCTGCCGGGATAAATGCCGGAGAATATTTAACAGGATATTTCGGCATGTCCCCGGAAATATCACCGGAAGTATTTGCAGCTTCCTTACGCAGGCATCTATTGGGGACGACTTTTTGGAAAGAAATTCATCGACCTCTGCTAGGTCTTTTTCGAAGTACGTCATCACAAGCAGTCAAATCTTTGATCCAGTCCATTTATCTAAGTTTGATCCCTGAATTTGATTGGGATATTATCTATGGAAATTTTGCTAATGTTAAAATCTATGAGTTAAAAGATGAACTCTTATTGGAACAGCAATGGGAAAATAAAAAATCAAAAATGCTCTTTGCCATTCTTGGACAACTTGTATTCCCAGCCTGGCAAGCGGGGCGAATTGTTTCTTTACCGGATATTGAAGATCGATTCTCGAAGGATTTTACACCATTTAGCCGTGATCGAATTTTGGCTTTATTGTTAGCGGAAGGCCTATTGACCGAAGCAGATCTAAGGGCCCATATGGATTGGTGGGGGGCTCAGTTCATCGAAGATCATGGTAAAGATCTTGGTATAACAAACCCCATACAACTGGATTTTACATTAACCTCTGAAAAACAAGCAATACGCCTTGTCCTACACCGTAAGGGAAAACCAGAGGAGCCCGTAGCTTATATGGGTATAGGCTATACGCCGCATGATCTATCCGGTCATTGGCATCTGGTGCCGCCAATGCCTGCCACAAGGGTAAACATGACAGAAGCTTATCTGCCCCGATCTTCTGATCTGCCGCCTTTTTCACCTTTTCCTTGCGCGCCGGTTGTTATTTCCGAGTTTGATCTGACTAATAAAAAGGTGATCATCAAACGTCCTAGTCCTTTAAGTTCTTTTCTGTTAGTGCGCAGTGTTGAACGTGGTAAAGAAAATCAGGTAATTGTCTATGAATTAGCAGAGGATGGCCGGATCGTTAAATTGATCCAAAATGCTCTACTGGATCTGTCTACTCCATATATTAGCACGGCCCATTTACAGGAGACTTCGATCCAGATTTGGCCCAAAGGACAGATCGCTATTTGGCCTAAGGCCGCCCATGATCTGGAATCCTGGTCAAATCAATTGAGCGAAGAACATTATCGTCGGAACGATGCCAGCAGCCCCGATCCTTTACCTACCAATGTTTACTTATTGCCTCTTTCAAATGAAACTACGACCCCGGAGCCGTTAGCTACAGCTCCGTTGTCTGAAGGTGATGAAAAGAATAAAAAGGATTATGATTGGATCGTTGGGCAATTGCAGAAGGGGAACATTACTTTAGATATGTCTCCACAAGCTTTTGCCCAAGCCCTGCGCAATGCTTATTTTGACCATGCTTGTCCTTTTAAAATGGAACATGGATCATGGGCTACTTTTTATGAAAAAATACTTTGGATTTACAGCCACTCCCAGTGGCCACCGTTATTAAGATTATTGGAACATATTTTTTCAGCTTTAATGCCGGACAATGATGAAAATACCTGGCTACACGCTGAGGGGGCTCAACAGAAAATTTTTAGAGACAGGGCTTTTAGGGAACGACGCATATGGGATTACGAGAGAGGCAACGCAGCTCTTATGAGATACAATAAGAAAAATCCGGATCCTTTTACGTTGAGTAGATGGCTTGCTGTTAATGTTGGCAAAGGTGAGGGCAATTTCACAATATCACAGCTAAAACCTTTAAAAGGGGATTTCCTCGTATGGTTTAACCACCAAATTCATGGCCAAAGAATCTCTGAAGATCAGGTTGAGATCATGCTTGATCTTGAAGGGCATTCCCTTTACGTGGTTCTTTGTGATACGAATCAACCATTGGCCTATCTGGGAACAGGATATGTGCCCGGCAATCGTTCCGGCCGGTGGTATTTGATGGATGACAAGGATAAAGTCGGAACTCCCAGCCGATTCCTTAAAGGTCCTGATTTGACCTTTGCAGCCATTGAACCGAGATTAGCAAAACATTTATTAAAAGAACAGAAGATCGAAGTTGCGCCATCTTCAAAAGGTAACGGGGTAGCTGTCAGTGCCAGGATTTTTGATGAGACAACTGGTGTCATCATTGAGCCGCATTCGACGGAAAATTCCATCATCATGCTGCGTGATTACAACACAGAAGGTTACAATATTAATGTATTCAAGTATAGCCACGGTACTCCTGTGATCGACACCTTGATACCTTTTGACAGCTTTGAGTTTACAAGCAAAGAATCTAAAGAAATTAAAATGGGCAATGCAACCCTTACGGTGAAGAGTTTGTCCGATGGTAAATTTGAGTTCAGCGTATCCCCTCTTAATAATAGAGTCCAGATCTATCAAGCAGTTTTGGAAACAGCGCAACCCGCGGTAGTTCTTGATCATGGACCTATCCGTGATGAGTCATGGGTTTGGAAAAAATTAGGCAGAGATATGTCTCCTGACATGCCGCCTGAAAGATTTGCCGTTGTTCTGCGAAAGAAATTTCTAGAATATTCCCCGTATGATCAAGATCAACAGATAAAAATGTGGCAAAGATTCCATTCTAAAGTGCTTCCGATCCTAACAAATCCCCAAAGCCCAGCCGAAGTCATAGCTCTTGTCAGGCGCATTTATTTGACGCTTGTCCCAGATCTTTATCCGTTGGTCATGTCCGGCGACATAGCACGGCTTGATAATCTCAATCTTTTAAATGAAGCTCTTATTAATGAACATTATATTCGGAATAATTATGAAATCCTTGAGCGAAGATACAGTGGGTCCCTTGATATAGTGGGTCACGCTAAACATTTGCATGACACCGAACACTTTGATATCAAGCCGGTACGTTTGGCAGCGATGTGGGTTAATTATCTGCACCTGTGTGATTTTATCTCAAACGCAAGTACAGACACCCTTAAAAATGATTTTATAGCCAAGCAGGGTGGCGTTATTGGTGTGAGTAGCGTCGATCAGATAGAAGTACGACTTATAGAAGATAAAGATGAGCATAGGATCATTGGTATCGAAATTTATCGTAAGGATGACAACGTAACGCTGGCAAAGCTGGGTACTGCGTACACCATGGATAATCTATCCGGCCAATGGATGCTAAAGAAATTAAAAGGAAAAGCTAAACCAGTCAAACCCAAAGAATACAAAGAATGGACAACAGTTGCGTTTCCAAAAATAGGGTTGCCTAATAAAACGATAACAGGTTTTTGGTGGCGGTCCGGTTTTGATCGATTACCACCTGCAAATGGCAAGACTCTCGAAAATCCCAATTTTCCGGATGATAGTGATCATAAAAAGGGCTGGTTTATCATACGGAATCCCCGAGATCCCCAGGCTTCGGCATTGATATTTCCGATTAAGGACAATCTTATTCAGAAAAATAATGACCGGCCTGCGGCATTCCTAAATTTACAGCCCATCGGCAATTGGACCGTATGCGATGACACGGTGTTTAGGGTTTTACATGGCGGTAAGATCGAAGTCACCACTTTGGAACAATGGTTAAAAGATTACCAATATACCGGCCCTTCAAGAATTTCTAAGGGCAGTGACTTAGCTAAGCTCGCTTCATCAACAGTAAATGGCGGTTTCCAATCTTATACATCTACCATAACTCAACTAACATATACGTTACAACTGCCTTTTGGCATTAACGCGGGCCTTACGGCAGAAGAGAATATCCTCGATAATGGTCTGATTGTATCAACTAAAGAAGAAGGCGACTTTTTATTGGTCCGTGAGCACCAGAATTTATTGATTTTTAAGTGTCTATACACTGTTCAAAATATGGAAAGAGCTCTTCATGCGGTGGTCAATATTTCACATTTAAACATGGGCGTGCGTATTCCCAATGCACAAAACGCCAAACATCCTATAGAAATCCTAAGCCATTCGGACCATCGCATAGAGATCAATAAGATCTCAAGTTCAGAGCAGTCAGGTATCTATGAAGCAGTTTTTGAAATGCCGCTTAAACCTGTTTACCAAGTTCTTCCCCCACAAGAGCAATCTAGTAATGCTCAACCGTCCGCTAAAAGACAGGTCGATTGGACGCAAATCAGTTTTCCAAAAATAGGGTTGCCTACTCAGTCAATTAAAATATCAGACTTCTGGAGGTATTCACCGGTGCGCATGTTAAAAACATTAGGCAAAGCCATTGAAAATCCCAATTCTTCGAAGAAATCAAGCCCATCTAATGGGTGGTTTATCCTGCGAAATCCTCTAGAACCTACTGTATCAGCTTTTATATATCCTATAAAAGATAATGAGGTTCAAAGAAACAATGATCGTCCTGCGGCATTCTTAAATTTACAACCGGTCGGCAATTGGACTGTCTGCGATGACACCGTGTTTAGAGTTTTACCGAGGAAGAAGATCGAAGTTATTGCGCTGAAAAAATGGCTGGAAGAATATATTTACACCGGCCCCAATAGACTTACAAAGGGCAATGATCTGGGACAAGTTGCCTTTAGAAACACAAATTATACATCTCCCCACACTAAATCAACCTATACCTTGGGATTACGGCCGGGTGCAAGGTTTGGTATTACAATAGAAGATAGTATTCTTGATAGCGGATTGATCGTATATTCCGCTAATGATGGGAATCTATTATTGGTCCGTGAACATCAAAATTTGTTGGTCTTTAAATTATCTGATCTAACACCAAATGTGAAAGCATCCCCACTTGCTATTATCAATCAGTCACAATTAAATAATGGGCGAGACATTCTTGGGGTATATCTTAAGAGCGCCGCATATAATCGCGTGGAAATTGGACGAAGTAATCCCGCACTGAGAATGGGCATCTATGAAGCGGTTAAGGATAAGTCAGCGCCTTCGCCTGCTCCAGGGTTACCTGCTTTACAGCCCGATCCCGATTGCAAAACTGAACTGGCCGCTATTATGGAATTACAGGGACAAGATAGTTTTGAAGGGATGTTCAACCTATTTATTGAGCGTAATGCTTATTCCCAGGAAAATAACCGTACTCATGCCAATGGAATTCGCGGCTCACCGAGGGCATTCGTCAAGGCCCACTTCGAAGTGTACGATCCCCGTACCGAAACCTGGCAGCCGCCAAACTTCTTACAGCAACTCCAATTATTCTTCTTCGCCCTTCGTATGGATGCAATTTATTATTTTGTATTCGGCATTCTTGTTCTTTTGGGCAACGCCAGCCAAGCGCGTATTATCAGTTTAGATGTCGTTGCCAACAAACATGCCCGCTATAATCTCCGCCAATTCAAACGTGGCAAAATGCCGTCGATGGTTGGAAATAAATCAACTACGATGGAAGATAAAGACACTGACAAGAAGCAGGATAGAATAATTGAAAGACTGACATTGTTGGTCTTATTTTTATTAATGGTGTTTTTAATTGGCATGATGTTAAAGCAGATCTCTAAACAAAGGGTCATTGCGTCAAATACAATTGAACAGATAGTTTTAAGAACGAACAGTGTTTTTCTTCGAATGAATATGTTGGTCATTGTTTTGTCGCTGTTAAAGCTAATTCAACCAGCACAAATTTCTTTTGTGACCAAATCTAGAAATGTTTACCGACAAAGATGCTTTTATGTGGTATTTAAAAGAATCTGCAGGAATCATTTTTGTTTGGTCCCTATTAAAATTGTCTTGGTTTACGTCCCGTTTATATTCAATTTATTTCCAGTGTTTTTTATTTGGATTTATTTTTATTGGATTCCGTATTTATGGGCACTATATAAACAGTTTTTTGCCCGTACTTTTACAGTGACGATCAATTTAATCAAGGTAACAATTAAAGTCAGGGTAAGACAGTTGATCCTGTTTATAGGGAATTTCATTCTATTTTTTACCACTTTTATTTTGGACATAGATCACACCTCAACCTCATACCAGTACCGGATGAACGTTTAAAAAGGGGGGAAAACATGAACGAGCAACGACAATTACCGCGTTGGGAAGTAAAAAAGAAGGTAAGGGTTTGGATGCCGCAAACAGGTGACTTTGTTCATTGCACCATCGAGGACTTGCATTTAAAGGGAATGCGGGTTTCCTTGAGCAGGCCATTGCCCCAACAAGAGCCTGTGGGGATGTCTTTTGTGTTAGGCGATGATTTTGAATTTATCAAGATCGAAGCCACCGTCCCCTGGTCAAGGGCAGGTGAAGGCTGTTATGTTTACGGATTGTCGTTTAGCAAGATCGATGATAGGGATAAGGATAGGCTATATCAGTACATTAACACACATTGTTATGATCAAATTAAAGATAAATGGTGGGCTTAATTGGTAAGATTTTATGGCTTAGTAGATTTTTTAGGATTATCTTTTCTAAAAGCTATAAAAGCAATGCCAGCACAGAAAAAGATTAAGAAAATTTCGTAATAAACGCCACCATTCATAAAGAGCCCCTTTCACTGATTAATATTATAGCAAGACTATATAGTGTTACAAAACAAATTCATAGTTGTCAATGAAATGGCGTTAGGTGCGCAGGAATTGGCGGTCGAGGAAATCTTGGGTTACTTCAATGAGTGTTGGGCGGCCATGGGGGCAAATGAAAGGGTCTTTGCATTCAAGCAATTGTTTACGCTGATGGTCGGCTTGGGTCCCATCGATCTTGTCGCCGGCGACAATTGAGGCCTTGCAGGCACGGCGGGCCAGTGAGGTATGGTCCATTCGTGGGGCATCACCGCCTGCTAACAGGGTGCGTACGACAGCTTCAATGTTTTTAAGCAATAAGGGTTGGGTCTGCACGGCAATCGTATCATCATCGAATTGGGTGGTTTCAATACCCGCAGCGATTAAATTCTCCTGCATTTCTTCCCAAGCTATTCTTTCCGGCGGTGTCAATTTGAGCAGTAAGGGGCTAAGCATCGGCTGGCTTTCCACCTTGGCATTATCAAGCTGGTCCTTGAACTTTTCAAACATGATGCGTTCCTGCGCGGCGTGCTGGTCTACGATCAAGAGCGATTGGTCAGCCTCAAAGATCAAGAATTTTTGAAGAAAAGAGCCTATATACCGCGCCCGGGTGAATTTGGAAAGCAAGGTGTCTTCATTTCCGAATAGCTGGAAATCCAACGGCATGTCTTGGCTGGTGCCTGAAGGGTTAAATCGTGCCTGCAATTGGCCGGGAGCAAAGATTATTTGGTCGGCCGGAAGGCCGTTTTCTGGATTCCCGATTAAAACATTCGGGAATGACATAGGTTGGTTTGCATTCGGCATTGACAGATGTTTGGGATTACCTTTTTGCATCAGCTGGTATTCGGTCATCCGGCGCAAGATGCTGATGATCCGGGCTTCATCTTTGAGGCGCACTTCCCGTTTGGTGGGATGAATATTGACATCTACATTGGCCCCATCAAGGGTGATGTTGACGATAAAAGCCCCGTAAACGCCCAGGGGCAGGATAAGCTTGTAAACATCATTGAGATTAAATCCCAGGTTTTTGCTTTCGATGGGGCGGTCGTTGATAAAAATGAATTGCAAATCCCGGCGGGGCCGTTGGATATTGATATTGCCTAAAATCAGGCGGATACGGATCTTTTCTTCAACGAATTCTTGGTCAGTTTCCAAAAGGTGTTCCATACTGATATTAAGTGCGGCCGCAGCCCGGTCAATGCGTGAAGGGGCAGGCCTCAGGTCTAATAAGCTTCTTCCCATGTGCGTTAGAACAAAACGTTTATCCGGATAGATCAGGGTATAGGGAAGAACGACATTGAGGATCTGATGCATTTCCGAGGCATTATTCTTAAGGAATTTACGGCGGGCAGGAGTATTGAAGAACAGTTCAGCGATCTTGATATCTGTTCCGTTATGGCCAAGACTTGCGGGTTCAAGGTTTTGCCGCACACCGCCCTTGATGTGGATCTGCCAGGCTTCGTCTTGGGATGTGCGTGAGGTCAAGGTCACATCACTGACCGCCGCAATGGAATAAAGCGCCTCCCCGCGAAAACCCATGGAATGAAGTTTTTCCAAGTCTTCAATAGCTGTTATTTTGCTCGTGGCGTGGCGCTGAAAGATCTTTTCTATGTCCTCACGGGCGATGCCTGATCCATTGTCCTTGATATGGATCAATTCTTTGCCCGCGTCCTTAAGATGTATTTCAATACTGGTCGCCCCCGCATCAATGGCATTTTCCAGCAGTTCCTTGACTACCGAAGCCGGCCGGTCCACCGCCTCACCAGCCGCGATCTTGGCAATTACATCAGGGGAAAGAATATTTACTTTGGACATTGTAGTTTCATTGCCCCGTCAAAAGGACCTATTGCTTCGAAGCCGTAAACTTGCGTCATTGCGAGGAGCGTTTTTCAGCGACGAAGCAATCTCATATTGAGTCGAATAAATCTTTATAATCAGGGTTAACGGATCTTATTAAATCTATTTTATCCTGGCGCGATCCGGCTTTAATTTGTTTTTCACGCCCTATAGCACTGATAATACTTTCAGATTTTTCATAATATACCAATTTTGTGACATTGTATTTATTTGTAAATCCTTTTACAAGGTGATTTTTATGCTCCCATATTCGCTTTTTAAGATCGCTTGTGATTCCGGTATAGATGACGGTGTTATTTTTATTTGTTAGAAGATAGATATATCCTTGTTTTTCCATAGTTAAGAGATTGCTTCGTCGCCTGAGGGCTCCTCGCAATGACGATTTTAAATAAATAGCTCCTCGCAATGACGGTTCTAAATAAATAGTTCCTCATAATGACGGAAATTTAATTCCCCTAGCCCTTCTTTATAATAGTTTACGCTTCAACTCCTCCAATTTTTTCAACGCATCCAATGGGGTTAGGGTGTTGATGTCGATGGCGTCCAGGGTCAAGCGTAGTTCGTCGGTGTTTGGTTTTGTACTCGGTACAAAAAGATTTAACTGTTTTTCTTTTTTCGAATATGGGTTGGGTGTGCCGATCTCAAGCTCTGAAAGGATCTCTTTGGAGCGTTTGATCACACTTTCCGGGATCCCGGCTAATTTAGCTACATAGATGCCATAAGAATCATCTGAACCGCCGGGGATGATCTTGTGCATGAAGATGATCTTATCCTTCCACTCACGCACCGCAACATTGTAATTCTTGGTTCCTTTGAATTGATCAGCCAAAGCTGTCAGCTCATGAAAATGCGTGGCAAAAAGAGTGCGGACACTTTGCGCGTGCATATGTTCGGCCAAGGCCCAGGCCAGGCTTAGCCCGTCGGAAGTTGAAGTGCCTCGGCCGATCTCATCCAAAATAACCAGCGAGCGGGGTGTCAGATTATTAAGGATATCCGCGGCCTCGGTCATCTCCACCATAAAGGTGCTTTGGCCTTTGGCAATATCATCGTGGGCGCCGATGCGGGTAAAGATCTTGTCAATCACCCCGATGCTGGCTGATTGGGCAGGGATAGGCGCACC
This sequence comes from uncultured Planctomycetales bacterium, assembly GCA_964487685.1. Taxonomy (GTDB): domain Bacteria; phylum Omnitrophota; class Gorgyraeia; order Zapsychrales; family Fredricksoniimonadaceae; genus JABDGZ01. Next base: position 8,623 of record CAZASA010000029.1, on the reverse strand, counting down.
CATTTGGGCAAGGATCACTAAGATGGCACTTTGACGGATATAGGTGGATTTGCCCGCCATATTGGGGCCTGTCAAAATGATCAGGTGATTATCTTCTGTGTCCAAAAGCGTGTCATTGGCAATGAAATTATCCGTCACTGTTTTTTCAACAACCGGATGGCGGCCTTCCTTAATATCCAGGACGGTCGAGGTATTGACCTGCGGAAAAATGTAATTGGGCCAGGTAGAAAGTTTTGCCAGGGCATATAAGCAATCAACAGTACTCAATTGATGGCAAACTTCATGCAGGCGCGCCACTTCAGCCAGGATGGCTGTTTCAATTTGCTTAAGGATGCGCTTTTCAATAGCCAGTATCTTGTCCTGGGCAGTCAGGAATTTTTCCTCGTATTCCTTAAGCTCAGGGGTGATATAACGTTCACCGCTGACCAGGGTTTGCTTGCGCACATAATGGGCAGGCACGCTATTCTGCCGGGTCTTGCTGATCTCAATATAAAAACCAAAGACATTGGTAAAGCCTACTTTGAGCGACGAGATCCCGGTTTTCTTGATCTCATGGGCTTGATATTGGGCCAGCCAAAGCCTGCCATTTTCTAAAATGTTCTTTAATTCATCCAGGTCTTTATCAATGCCGTCTTGGATCATCTTGCCTTCGGGTTTAGCCAAGGGAACGTCAGGATTGATGGTCTTGGTCAATAATTCACGAAGTTGGGTCAGATCTTTGATCTTTAAAAGATGATTGGAATTATTGCTAAGGGTCTCGGCTATCAAGGGGACCCGCAATAAGCCCTGGCGTAAATTCAGGATATCTTTGATAGAGTCGCATCCGCAGGAGATCCTTGAGAGGGCTTTTTGAAGATCAGGCAAATTCTTTAAGCATTCACCAAGCCGTAAATTGTCAACCAAGAGCTTGGCTGCTTCCTGCCGCAATTGAATGGCGGCAACGTCTTTGAGAGGATGATATAACCAATAACGAAAAGCCCGTCGGCCCATGGGTGTTGAGCTCAAGTCAATGGTTGAAAGCAAGGATTCCATCTCCAGGCCGTAGTGGGCGGCAGGGGAAATGAATACATGGTCATCCTCAGCATAAAGGGCGATCTTATCGATATGCTTGAGGCTGGTCTTGTTCATGTTCTTTAAATATTCCAGCAGGGCGCCCGCCGACCCTTGCGCCAAAGGCAGAGCATCAACGCCAAAACCCCGCAGGGATTGAGTGGCAAAATGATCGCAGAGGCTTTTTTGGGCCATGTCACTGTTAAAGGACCAATCGCCCAAGGGGCTTAACGTGATAGCGCGCATTTTGACCAAAGGATGGGAAAAAAGATCTTTGAAAGCGTCTTCTTGACCTTCAGGGTAGAGGCATTCAAAAATAGGCAGTTTGGCTAAAAGCTCGATGGTCTGGTGCAAGGAAAGCTCATTGGCAAAGATCGTGCCGCCGGAATTATCAATGAATGCCGCACCGAATTTTTCTTTTCCAGCACAGAGGCTTAGGATATAACGGGAATCAATGGATTCATCCAGATACGTGCCGGCAGAAATGATGCGGATGACATCACGTTTGACAATGCCCTGGGCCAAGGCCGGATCTTCGATCTGTTCACAGATGGCAACTTTTTTACCTGCTTTGATCAGTTTGGCAATATAATTGTCACTGGAGTGATAAGGCACCCCGCACATGGGGATCTTGCCGGAGGCGTCACTCCCGCGGGAAGTCAGGACAAGGTCTAAAATAGACGATGCCTGGGCGGCATCTTCAAAAAACATTTCATAGAAATCACCCAGGCGGAAAAAAAGGATGGCATCCTGATGGCGCGCCTTGATGTCGCGGTACTGCTTGATCATAGGGGTCGTGGTTTGCACAGTGCTAATTTATAACATAAACCCAAGCTTGGGAGCAAATACTTTGTTTCCATGAAAGATAATTTTTAGCTTGTCGGATCATTAAATTTCTTGATAATTGGAGTGTATGCGCAATACCAAAATCATTATTTTCACCCTTCTAGTCTTGATCGTGATACGGCCGTCTGCTGGATCATCCAATCAAACTCAGGACCCTCCCTATTATGACGAGATCATGAAGATCATTGAGCCCTTGGAATACTCGGGTGTACCGGCCATGATCAAACCGCAGGCCAAATTAAGTGTCGATTTTTCCAAATGGTCATGGACCATGCATAATATCCATGACTATGACAGTCAGGGGAGGATCATATTAGAACAGGGCCGTTATGGACTTTGCGCGGAATTGGCCACCTATGTGTTTGAGCAGATCAAGCCATTGTTGTCCGCCCAGTATATCGTTAAATTTGCCATGGTCACGGAATCAGGTTTTTTTGCCGAAGGATTATCCAATCATATTGTTTTGCTCTTACTGGACAGGTCCAATAATCAAGTTTATCTGATCGACCCCAGTTTCCATAAATATGGCAGAAAAAAGGACCTGCCTGAATATCATGTATTGAACATCCAGGACACCCTGGCCTTTGTCAAGGATAGGTCCCCTGATGTGACTTTTAATGTGGACCAGGCCACCCCTCTTTATATCAAGAATGATTTTCTGTTGTCTTTCTCGGTGACTTCCGTCGACGGAAAATTCGACAAGAATGATTTTATTTTTGTCATTTCCGCGGCCCGCCGTTTTAAATTCACCGGCCGCGACATTGTTGTCATTGGGCACCGTAATAAGGAGTTTGAGGATTTTGAGGACAAAAGCCTGCTGACCCAGATTTTGACGCCGGAAGAGTCCAAGGTCCTGTTTGATCGATTAAAGAATTGGATCGAGAGGATCTGACGAAGCGATCTTTACCAAGACAGATGGAGGTAAAAGGCAGTTTAATGCGGCCTCTTGTTTAGCGACTCCCATCGTCAGATGGCAAAGGCCGCCTTTTTTAAGGACAATCGGACCATCACATTTTAAGAGATCAGCAATCATTTGGGTTAAATGCGGTTCATGACCTACGCATAGAATATTTTTGGATTTAGGAGAAAGGGCCTGCACCACTTTTAATAATTCTTTTATCGAGGCAGGAGGGAGCAGTTTATCCGTAAGGAGGATGGCTTTGTTTTTAATTTGATAGGTTTTGGCTACAATTTCAGCCGTTTGTTGGGCCCTCAGATAAGGACTGCTATAGATAGCATCAAAAGTTAAGCCTAACGCTTTCATGCCCCGGGCTTCATAATGCATTTTTTCTTTGCCTTGTTTAGTCAAAGGGCGCAAGCTGTCATCCTTATATTGGGGATCGCCGTACTGTCCCGCGAGTCCATGCCGTAAGAAATAAAGTTCTATCGTTGGCAAGAAGACCATAGTAAATTCCTCCTGAATCTATTATAATAAAAAACTCTAAAAAAGGGGCATTGTATTCATGAGAAGCTTGAGTTAAAAAGAAGGGGAGCGTTAGATGCGTGCTATTTTGATTATTTTATTGAGTTTGAGTTTGGCTGGATGCGCGACGAACGTTGTTTATAATCCTATGCAGGTGGCCACCCAGCAGGAGTTATTGTTGAACGAAAGCGGTTTTAGGGCTGTCCAGGATGGGATGACCATGGATCAAGTTCATCAAGCCATGGGCACAGGGCTTCTGATCGGCTATAAATTCCAGGACCCGGATTACAAACCCCTGACCATTCCCAATCCTTATAAGAGTGAAGAGATCAAAGGGACAGGATATATCATCGAATACTATATCCAGTCCATCTGCCAGCCTGATGATAAAATCAGTGACAATGAATTGATGCCGTTGATTTTCAAGGACGGCAAGCTCATTGGCCGCGGCTGGCCTTTGGCAAATTCTCTGCGTCCCGCAAAGCCATCTGCATGAGCGCTTTTTATATCTCATTAAAACCGTTTTTAAACCATGCCGAGCTTCAACGTCCGACGGATTGGAGCAGGGTTTTTACCCGGGACCAGTCCCTGGAGGTGGAGATCGGTTTTGGCAACGGCGAATATTTAGAAAGGCTAAGCCGCGAAAATCCTCAGATCAATTTTGTCGGGTTTGAACAGTATTGTGAACGCATTCACCGGACGTTGCGGAAATTAAGCCGTACCGGTCTTGATAATGTCAGGGTGTTAAGATTAGATGCCAGGGCCGGCTTGGAACGTTATTTTAAACCCAGGACGATTAGTCGGGTGCATTGCCTTTATCCGCCGCCATGGCCTAAAAAATCAGATGCCAAGCACCGCTTGTTTACGGCGGATTTTTTAAGACTTGTTAACAGCCGGCTTATTGACGGCGGCGTATTAAAAATAGTGACGGACCATCATCCGTATATCGATTGGATCAAGGAAAACATCGCTGACACCGGTTTTTGCGTTGAATTTAAGAAGATCAAGGCGGATTACGGCACCAAATTTGAGAAAAAGTGGGTCGAGGGCGGCCAAAGTGAATTTTATGAATTGCTTTTGACCAAACAAAGTCATATTCCCATCGGGCTAAAGGAGGACAGCACCTTGCAAAGTTATCTAATCGACAGGTTTGACCCGGATAAATTCGGTTTTAAAGACCATTCCAAGGAAGGGGTGGCTGTTTCTTTTAAGGAAATCCTCTATGATCCTAAAAAAAGGGTGGCCTTGGTCCATGTGATCGCCTGTGACGGTCCTTTGACCCAAAATATCCGTATCGTGATCGCCCATTCTCCCAAAGGCTGGCGCGTTAATTTAGCTGAAGGGACCATGTTAATGCCGACCCAAGCTGTTGCCCAGGCTGTGGAATGCGTTTATGAGGCGGCCAAAAACACCGTCGACTAAGATATTTTGAATTATCTATTGAAACCCTTTGTTTACTAAAGTATATTGCTCGATATGTTAAGATTTTTTCGTTTATTCCTTATTGCCATTTTAGTCGCGATATTGGCCGCCCCCCAACAGGGGATGGCGTATCATCATTTTTATTTTAAGCGTCGAGCGGGGTATCACATAACCGCTAACACCGCCCTTCTGTGGGATCCAGCCCGCAATCAGCGTTATTTTGACCAGGGAGCTGACCGCGAGGTTTTTCCGGCCTCAACGACCAAGATTTTGACAGCGCTTTTGGTCCTGGAAAAGCTTCCTTTGGACAGGTATGTGACCATAAGCCAGCACGCGACCCAGGTGCCCCAAACCAAATTATCCTTAAGGGCCGGAGAAACTTACCGTGTCCGCGATCTGCTATATGGTCTTATCCTTCAGTCGGCCAATGACGCGGCCGTGGCCCTGGCAGAAGCCGTGGGCGGGTCAGAAGGTAATTTTGTTAACATGATGAATGAGCGGGCCAGGCAGTTAGGCGCCATGCACAGCCATTTTGCCAATCCTCACGGATTGCCGTCCATAGGCACTCAATTTACGACAGCATCTGACATGGCCTTGATCTTCAACCAGGCGCTTAAAAATGATTTTTTTCGTCAAGCGATCACTTATAGATACTTAATTATTTTTTCCAGCCGAGGACGCCGCTTCCTTTTAAAATCACATAACAGGACATTGTTTTTGAATTGGAAACACCATGTTTTTGGGAAAACCGGCTATACCATCGAAGCCCAATCCTGTTTTGTAGGGTATATCCCGCGGCCTCCAGGTATTTTGATCATCGCGGTGTATGGCTGCCACAAGCGTTGGACAGATATGAAATATATTATTGAACATTACGGCCGGATCGTACTTTAGAAATTTAGAAATTCATTGTTAGGATTTTTATTTTGATGTAGTATAGCTTCACATATTTAAATAAATTTCAAGGAGAGGAACATATGGAAAATAAAAATAGTGTCATTGTTGTCCTTTTAGTCGTCTTGATCGGTGTTATTTCCGGGGTCGGCCTTTTGATCGGGATCGGTAATGCCGTCGGTGTTGCCTTAAATCCCTTGAATGCCAAGCTCGCCGTCATAGATAGCACTGTCAAAAGAATCGACGATAAATTAAATACGATCAATTCTTTAAGAGCTTCGGTTGACAGGCTTGAACGGGAACTTTCCGGGTTAAAGGGCGGGGCAGGCGCTGGAGCACCTGCACCACAACCTTCCCAACAACAAGAAGATATGAATAAAGCATACAATATTGATCCGGGTGTCTCTCCGATTCTTGGTAAAAAAGACGCTCCGGTGACTATTAGTATATTTTTTGATTTTCAATGTCCTTTTTGCTCCCGCTTTTATGCAGCTATCAAGGATGTTTTAGCGGCATATCCTAATCAAGTCAGAGCCGTTGTCAAAAATTTCCCTCTTCCGTTCCATCCTAATGCCCGTCCGGCCGCCAAATTAGCTTTAGCCGCCAACGAGCAGGGCAAGTTCCAGGGAATGATGGAAGCCTTATTGGCCAATGGCGGGGATGTCTCGGATGCCAAGATCAAGGGTTATGCCAAAGATTTAGGCTTGGATTATAATAAATTGATGGCAGATTATAAGAATAAAGATGCCCAGTGGGAAAAACAGATCCAGGACGACCTTCAATTAGGCGAACAAGTCGATGTCCGCGGCACACCGACCTTTTATTTAAACGGCAAGAAGACCAATGCCCGGGATATTGAAAGCTTCAAAGCCCAGATCGACCCTATTTTGGCAGGGAATAAATAGCCTTTGCAAAAAACAAGTTTTAGTGTATATTGTACCGTTCAGAATTAACATACACTAAGGAGATTTTAGCTATGGGTGGTCGTGTAGGGGGAATTTCAAGTAAATATTATTGCGAAACAGCCGGCATCAAGGTTTCCGGCGGCCAGAAGGTCAAATCCGGCACTATTTTAACCCGTCAAGGGAACCAGTGGAAGTGCGGCATTAATGTGATCGGCCGCAGTTCTTTGACGGCCGCGTGCGATGGCGAAGTTTATTTTACCCGCCGTAAGAACGGTTCTAACAAAGTCATCACACTCATTAACATTAAGCCTTCAAATTGACATAAGTCCGAATGTCATCCCCGAATGTTTTAATCGGGGATCCATTTTCAGAATTAATTCTTTTTAGATTCCCGCTTTCGGTCGTATTGACCGACACTCGCAGTTGCTCGCGGGAATGACAATGGACGTATACTATGTGTGGCATTGTTGGCTACGTTGGAAATAAGGACGCCCTTCCAATTTTACTTGAAAGCCTTAAAAAGCTTGAGTATCGGGGATATGATTCCAGCGGGGTTGGCTTTTTAGACCACGATGCCCATCTCTACGTACGTAAATCCAAAGGCAAGATCCGTAATTTAGAAGATTTGATCAAGGCCCAGCCCTTGCCTTTTGCCTGTGCAGGGATCTCCCATACGCGCTGGGCCACGCATGGCTTTCCTTCCAACGATAACGCTCATCCGCATACAGACAGCAAGCACAACATAGCCGTTGTCCATAACGGTATTATTGAAAATTACCAGGAACTTAGGTCTTCCTTGAAAGCCAAGGGTGTTAAGTTTGTATCAGAAACAGACTCTGAGGTCATCCCGCATTTGATCGCTTCTTTTTATAAAGGCGACATTGTTGCCGCAGTAAGGAAGGCGATCTCCAAGATAAGAGGCAGTTTTGCCTTAGGGATCATCTGCCGCGAGCATCCGGGCATGCTCATTGCCGCACGGGTGGGCTCGCCCTTGATCATCGGTATCGGGGACCAGGAGAATTTTATCGCTTCTGATGTGCCTGCTATTTTGGATTTTACCCGAAGGGTCATCTATTTGAAAGACGGGCAAATGGCTGTCTTGACCAAGGACAAGGTGGAACTAAGCACTTTTGATGGCAAGAAGGTCACGGCCAAAATAGATACCGTGGCATTTAACGTGATCACCGCCCGCAAAGAAGGATACCCGTATTTTATGCTCAAGGAGATCCATGAACAGCCTTATGTCCTTGAGCAGATGCTGGGCTTACGTCTAAAAAATAAACGCCTTGATCTTGAGGGATTAGGGCTTTCCGATGATATTTTGAAACGAACACGCAAAGTCCTGGTTGTAGCCTGCGGCACCGCGTATCACGCCGGTTTAGTGGGCAAATACATCATTGAAGACTTAGTCCGCCTACCCGTCGAGGTGGATACTTCCAGCGAATTCCGTTATCGAAACCCGATCATTGATAAACACACCCTTGTCCTGGCTGTGAGCCAGTCCGGTGAGACAGCGGATACCTTGGCAGCCGCACGGGAAGCCCGAGCCAAAGGGGCGGCTGTGATCGCCATTTGCAATGTGGTGGGTTCTTCGCTGGCCCGTGAAGCTGACGGTATTTTATACACCTATGCCGGCCAGGAAATAGGCGTCGCTTCTACCAAGGCATACAGTGCCCAGCTGATGATGTTTTATTTATTGGCTTTAAAATTAGCCAAGGTTCAAAAAAGACTATCCCCCCAAAAAGAAAAAGAGCTGGTGAGTAAATTGCTTCGGATGCCGGCCTTGTATAGAGAAATTTTAAAGGACATGCATAATATCCAAAAAATTGCGGAAGCCAATTCGCATTTCGGATGTTTCCTGTATTTGGGACGGCATGTCAATTATCCTTCTGCGTTGGAGGGGGCGCTTAAGCTCAAGGAAATTTCCTATATCCCCGCCGAAGGCTATGCCGCCGGTGAAATGAAGCATGGGCCCATCGCCTTGATCGACGAATACCGGGCCGTGGTCTGTATTAATCCTAAATCCCACGTCTATGAAAAAATGTCCTCCAATATCCAGGAGATCCGGGCCCGCAAAGGCAAT
>CAZASA010000028.1:0-26085 GCA_964487685.1 uncultured Planctomycetales bacterium | reverse complement strand
GGGATCATCCACCGCACAGGGAAAATAAAAATACAATACTGACAACCATGTTTTTGTCAGGGCCTTAATTGACTGCTGCTGTAACGCTCAATGTACCTGAATACGTCGCCGGTAAATCTGCAGGTGAAAACGGCAAACATCCGGTTGGATCAACAGCTCCGTTAGCAGTGTTTGTATTCCCGGTGCACAGGCCGATATCCATCCTCATAAATCCGCCTGCAGCATCTGTATACGGCACGGTCACGCCGGAGCCAAGTGCGGCAAGCGTATAGTGCTCGCCGGAGATGGCTGTTTCAATAGTGCTGTTGGTTACTTTCGCAAACTGTATCCCAGCTCTTGAACCCAACCCCTGAGTTTGGCCTGCAGGCAATGAAGTGGTTTCCGTATAACCTACCGTTGGTTGGGCAACCCCTGAACCATTTGACGGTGTCAAGTCAATGGCCCAATAAAAAGTAGCACCTGGTGCCCCATCAGCATAAGTATTCGTGGTCGTGTTCAAGGTCAAGGTACCAAAAGGCAAATTAGTGGTACCTGCCGGCTGGGCAACAAAGGTAACACCGCCTGTTGTACCCACCGTAACCTTGTTGACGGTCATTGTAATGCCTGTTGATAACGGAACAGAGGCTGATACGGTAAAATTAGTTGCCTGAGCCACTGCAATCTGACACACCATAAAAACGCCTGTCAGGATAAAACTTAATTTTTTAGTCATGTTTCCCCCCTTGTTAAAGAATTACTTTTGATTTAATGAAAAACTGATCGGTACTGTGAAATCACCGGCGCTCATCTGGGCATAACCTTGTAAACGATAGATCACTGTAAAAGTGGCCCCACTGCCCCGAGCATCGGAGGAATAAACCGGATAATCCCCTGTTTGTACGGGAGAAAAATCCGAAAAATCCGTTTGGCCCTTTTGTCCTGACGGTATTTGGACCTCAACGGTAAAATATTTGTTGTCAAACTCCTTTCCTTGGTTATTAGTCATAGCTGTTTGAAGGCCCTGAATGACCTGATATGGTTTATGAAGGTTTGAAAGCACATTGACCAGCACTTCCTTTTCCTGGGGAGGATTATTGGCAAGCACATGGGTAAAACTTACTCCCCCGGGAGGCAAGGTCACGTTGATGATGAATGCGGGCGGTATATCGCATCTAATATCAAATGAAAATTCCCTGTCCTTATGACCGGTTTCCACGATATATTTTATTTTTCCGGTGTATGTGCCGGCATCCTGCACCTGGATCTGGGCAGGGTTAAGATAAAAATAGACCGAAAAATTGTCCTCACTCTTATCACTGGAATAAATGAGCACCCTTCCAGGTCCCAATGAGGTTGGCCCCTGTATATGCAAACCATCCGTTCGGCCTTCTGGGTCAATTTCTAAGACCCCCGCGCCTAATGGCTCAGCTGATTCATTTTGGGGCATGGTATCAACTTCCTGGTAGATCCGTATTTTGCGGCCATGGTTTCCGGAAATAGACACATTAAGATACTTGGCTGTTTTGGGGCTAGTATCCTTTGCGCGGATATGGATCCTGTCGTGATCATGGGCCTCCTGGATCGATACGACCAGTTTCGGAGAAGTCTGTAAAAACACATTAATGGTCACCTGATCGCTGGCACCATTGCTGATCACTGTAAAAACAAGCCGTCCCCTGAAATTTCCTGCGGAAGTGATAAGGTCCGGGTTAAGTGCATAGCCTACAATGAACATATCACTTTGCCCGCCCTGGCTGGAAGAATATAGCAACTGGTCACTCATACCCAGATGATCTGAATTCTGCAGATAAAGCGTCCCGTAGCTATTGGAATTGGGCAAGGTCTGTGTTTCGATGGCCTGAAGGTTTATAGCTTCCCCCTGTTCATTCACAATGGGTTCAAGCACTCTTTGAAAGATCTGATATCGGCCCGGGTTAGTTGAGTTGACCCGGATATGGATCTCCTTTTTATTCTCGCGTTGGGCAACCGGTGTTTTTTCAAACCGTAAACTACTGCTGCCGTCAACAGGGTCAACGCTTAAATAGACTGACGCCAAAGAAGCCTGGGTTAGGCCTATCAACGAAAATAAAATGGTGATGATCACCCCTCTTAACATCCACCCCTCCGGGGAATGAGTATAATTTCTTTAGATAATATAAAAGTTAGAGAAAAATTCGGCAATTGGATTTTTCCTTGAATTGCTGACAAATATCCACTTGTTCTACAGATAAGGAAAGTATGAATACGGGGAACTTATTTATAGTGTATAAATAAAAACAATAATTTCAATGTTAGCGTACTTCCCAACAACCTGTCCTTCTTTGGAGATACTTAAGTCTACCACATTTTCAAACATTTTCAATGGCTCAATTGTAACGCCTTTAAAATTAACTTTTCAAAGATCGAATTATTTGTTAATATCCCCACATGCTGGGTCAAATGACCATACGAAACTTCGGGCTTATTGATGAAATCTCCATTGAATTTGTCCCCGGTTTTAATATCCTAACCGGCGAAACAGGTGCGGGAAAGTCCATCCTTATTGATGCCCTGCGCTCTGTCCTGGGCGAACGGCTTGATACGTCCTCGATCCGTGACCCCAAAAATCCCTGCCTGATCGAAGCTGTTTTTGAGATCACCGATAAAAAATTACGCCAATCGGAACCTATCCAGGAATTCCTCAACGAAGATACCTCAACGATCATCATCCAGCGCACCCAAACCGCCTCCGGGCCCGGCAAGGTCAAGATCAACGGCCTTTCAGCCACGGTTGGGCAATTAAAGAATTTAGGCGATCATCTCATTGATTTCCATGGGCCTCATGACCATCAAATGCTTCTTTCAGAAGAACAGCATCTGCTGATGCTTGACCAATTGGTCAATTTCAAGGACCTAAAGACAGATTATGCCAAAATATTCGCCTCCTTTGAAAAGACCCGTAAAGACCTCAACGATCTCAACAGCATGGCCCAAACGCGCCAGCGGGACCTTGATCTATTGACCCATCAAGTCAAAGAATTGGAAGCGCTCCCCCTATCCACGGAAAAATACGAAGAACTGCTTCAGGAAGAGACCAAATTAAACAACGCCCAAAAACTGCATGAGCATATCCAAAATCTGCTGGGCCTGCTTGATGATGAAGAAGCCGGGGCCAATGCGTTATTACGCAAAGCCTTTTCTCCTCTCAAATCCCTGACCCAGATCGATGAAAAATCATCCTCGCTCTTAGACCAATTATCCGCGATCCAGGACCAAAGCAATGAACTTATCAGCGAATTGAACACCTATGCCGAAGGCCTGAATTTCGACGGACAAACCGCCCAGAAGATCCATGAACAATGCGATGCTTACGCGGATATCAAACGCAAATACGGCCCCACACTCGAGGATGCCCAGAAATTTTATACGGACGCCAAAGAGAAACTCGACTTAATTAAAAATTTTGAACATAATGACCAAAAGCTCCGCGATGAGCTAAAAGCCTTGGAAAAAGACCTTTCCCAATTAGCCCAAAAAATTACGAAAAGCCGGCAAAAAGCCGCTGAGGACTTAAAAACCACCATTGAAAGTGAATTAAAAGAATTAGGCATCCTTCATGTCAAATTTGAAGTACGTTTTGAAAAAGTCTCTTTCAATGCCGACGGTCAGGACAAGGTTGTTTTTTATATAAGCCCCAACGCCGGCGAAGGCCTTAAACCGCTGGCCCAGATCGTATCATCCGGCGAAGCCGCGCGCGTGATGCTGGCCCTTAAAAAAGCCCTGATCAAGGTTGACCCCATCCCGGTACTGATCTTCGATGAGATCGACGCCCAGATCGGCGGCCGCCTGGGAACGATCACCGGCAAGAAATTAAGAGAATTAGCCGCCAAACGCCAGGTCATCCTCATCACTCACCTGCCTCAGATCGCCTCCTTCGCGGACCGGCATTTAAAGGTCTCCAAGTCCGTCAAAGCCGGACGCGCCACGACCAGTGTGAATGTACTGGAAGGCAAAGACCGCGTCGAGGAGATCGCCCAAATGATGAGCGGTACTAACACCACCAAGATCTCCCTCTCCCACGCCCAAGACATGCTAGCACAGGCTAAATAATTTTCTACATACTGAAGGACTAAATTTGTTCTTTTCGCGCCCTAGCCATTTTGGCTGACGCCGATATGTTCTTTCTGCTAAAATCTGACGTTCTGGTGGGGACGGTTGAGCTTAAAGTAGAGGTAACGCGAAAGGATCCCCAAAGTGCAACGTTGTCAGATTTTTTACGCAGAAAAAACATATCGGCATCAGCCGCTAATGATCAAGGTTATTGTTTGCGTTAAAAGGGATAAATTTATCCCTTATGTGTACAGAACCCGCTATTGCTAATCGCATTTGCTTTCATAGATTATTTATGGTAATTTAAGCTTTCTTATCAATTACCAAAAAAGGAACGTTAAATGAAACGTATCGGCATTATTACTTCCGGTGGAGACTGCGGCGGGCTTAACGGCGTTATCAAGGGCGCGGCTTACATGGCCCTTTCGCAGGGTGCTTCTTGCTTTATAATCCCCAATGGTTACGCAGGTCTATATAACCTTATCGACTTCGACAAACTGACAGAATTGACCCCTGAGCGCTTGGATAGGATCAACCCTAACCTGGCCGGTTCTGAAGCAGGACATTCCCGCGTCAAGATCAAAAAGATCGATGATGCCGATAAATATCAACGCATCAAAAAAGGCATGGAAAAATTCAAACTAGACGGGCTTATCATCTCCGGCGGGGACGATTCGGGCAGTGTGCTTGTTGACTTGTCCGAACAAGGCATCAAATGCGTCCACGCCCCCAAGACCATGGACATGGACCTGCAAACCTATTCCGTCGGTGCTGACTCCAGCATCAATCGCATAGCGGGCTTTGTGGAAGACATCAAAACCACCGCAGAGACCCATCAACGCATCATGGTCATGGAAGTCTTCGGCCGCTATGTCGGGCATACCGCTTTCCGCGGCGGTGTTGCCGCTGACGCGGATGCCATCATCATCCCTGAGATCCCCTGCGACTTTGATATCCTCTATCAACATATGAAGCAGCGTTATTTTTCACGGATCATGAGCTCTGATGTGCACTCAGGCACCTATTTGATCGTGGTGGCGGAAGGCATTAAGAATGCTTCCGGTGAAGATATTGTCGACGAAAACGCCCCTGTCGATGCCTTTGGGCATAAGCGCCTGGCCGGTGCCGGTAATTATGTCTGCCAGCAATTGATCAAACGCTTAAAAGCAGACCCTTCGATCAAAGACCTGATGACAAAAAATGGTGTCTATGTCAAAGGTATCAATGAGATCCCTGAAGTCCGCGCTGTCACACCGGGGCATTTGGTCCGCTGCGGGCACTCCAGTGCTTATGATGTTAATTTCGGCAAGGAAGCCGGTGCCGCAGCCTTTATCCTCTTAAGCCAGGGCATTTCAGGCGTGACTGTTTCCGGGATCAGCAACGGTAAGATCCGCTACATTGATACCAAGGAAGCGATCAAACAGCGTTTAGTGGATGTTAGTCAGGTAGCGATCTACGAAGCGTTGGGGATCTGCTTTGGCCGTAATCCTGAAAAAGTCCAGGTCAGAATTGAAAAGCTGGACAAAGCCTCGGAACGTCACTGGTAAGCCCGGCAAAACATCAAATATATCCTCTTGGAACCGATATAACCTGATTCCATCGAACACGCCCCCTTTTTAAGTTCAAGATCATAGGGCTTAAGCACGGCCCTGGCATTCTTGGGAGAGATCACCCACGGTTGAAAAATAACAAGGACCTTCCTGTTGCCAATTCTGAGCATTGCTCTGGCCTTCTGAAAATACGCTTCACTGACCAGAAAATTGGGCATTAGCTGGATGAACGGTGCGTCGATATCCAAAGCTGGAACGACCCAGCCTAAAGGAAGGCCGATCAATGCAACTGCATCAAATTTATCCTTGAGAACAAATCTTGAATCAAGGCGATAAACCTTGGTCCCCCATTTTGAATGTCCCCAGTCGGCGACCCCGCCCAGGTTAAATAAAGTGACACTGCCAAGCAAGATCACGACGGTCAGCGCCTTTAAGCGGTCCAGTTTAAAAAGGCTTGAGAAAAGGACAACTATGACCAGCGGGATCAATATCTCTATCGAGATTTGGTACCGATAATATCCAAAGGTGATCAACCAAAAGAAATAAGATATCCAAAAGAATGAAAGTAAATATTTAGCTTGATGGCTTAGCGGGACAGATACTGATCTTGGACTTAAACCGATGATTTGCTTAACAAAAAAAAAGATACTGACAAAATAAACGATCAACCAATTCAATTGCTTGCAAGCCTGTTCTCCCGCCCGTAAAGGATCAAGGGTGAAAATATAAGGATAGGCCAACATTTCGAAAAAATTCTTGGGATGGAATCGCAGATCATGTATAGGCGCCAAAGGGGCCAAGGCACTATGAAAAATATTATTCATAAAAGGATAGATGGGATTGCCCATGTGCTGCCATATATACCATAACCAATAGCCGTCTGATCCCAATAATCCCGCCGCTGTCCCTAACCCAAAAAGAAATGCGTATAATGTTCTCGTGCCCCAAGGAACTGAAATAAAAAAGAATGACAGCATTAAGGCGAATGCATTCAAACTGACCGTTAATTTTAAACCGGCACCTATGCCGGCCAATACCCCCGCGCACACGATAGGCCATATCACCTCACGCCGCCCAGACACCATATCATCGATCGATCTGACCACCATAAAGAGGGATATAAGGATAAAAATCGAAACAACATTGTCCCAAAACACGGTCCCGATCTCGGAAAGGAAACCCACGGACAAGCCCCCCATGATGGCCAATACCAATGACGAGCGGTCATTATTACCAAAAGTCGCTTTAAGGCAATTTTTACAAATGAAGAATAAAAAAATGACATTTAGGCCTTGAACAAGGCCAAGGATAAATCCGACGGTGCGTGGAGAGAAAACCTGGGTCAATTCAAAATAAGCAAGGTCCAAATAGGGATTTAAGCAGGTGCACCAACCTGCCGGTGAAAGGTCCTGGTTAAAGCGGCCGTGGAGAAAAGCGTAGGGATTATATAGATGATAATTCTGGATGTCCCAATTAGTATCCTGGCCAAGGGACAAAGAATATAAACCAAATGCCAGCGGTATCAGGGCCATGAACAGGAGCAAATTCCATTCCTTTTTCATCCCTTATGTCCTTTTTTTATTTACTTCCAAGACCCTGAAGATTTCATTGGTATAGATCGTCGAATGGGCGATCGAGGCAAAGCATTTATCCGAGTGGAACGATGTTAATAAATAATAATCGGGGGAATAAATGCGGTTGTACAAAATAAGGTTTGAACAATTATAGGATGCGCCCAAGGGTGTAGAGATAAAAGGACGGTGCATGAAGTACCCTTCCTGATCTTCATCCGAAGCAACCAATATCTCCTGGGGGAGATTTTTATTGATCCACTGGTAACTAGCATATAAATTCCTGTAATAGGGATATTCTTGACGCGGATGCTTGAAGGCATGCTTTTCGAACGAAAAAAACCTGTCCACCTGTGGACTGACAAAAAGACATGACATCACAACTAACCCTATCAGTAATCTGCCTAAAGAACTTGCGAGAGACAGCCCTTCATACATGCAATACCAGCCAACGATACTGATCATGATATACGGGATCAAAGAATATCTAAGAGCGTCAAAAGAATACGTTAACCAATAAAAGGTCAGGGAATACCCTATGACTGTAAAAATACTTTGAAAAAAGCAAAGTTCAATCAGCCCCCCTTTAACTTTCTTATCTTCGGGGAGGACAAAATAAAACAAAGCCGGCCATAAAAAATACGGCATCTGCTTATAAAAATCACGTAAATGCTGGGCAATATACATCACGTGCTGCCGTGTAAACATTGACCCCATGGATACCTGCAAACCGACCTTGGCCGGGTCATAAACGATACCGCTGACAAAACGTACGATCCCATAATTCGCCCCAGGCCTGGCATAGGAAGGATAAAAAGTGTGGTAGGTAAGAAAACAAAACAATTGGTACAACCCATAGAACAAAATAAATCCGCCGACGAAAAAACAGGCCCTTTTGATCTTTTGGGCCAAATTGCCCTTCCCGATAAAAATGACCGGAATATACGCCAGGAAATTATACATGTGTGCCACCCTGACAAGCATCAAAACGCCATTGACTATCCCTAAGCCAAATAACGCACCTGACTTTTCTTTGAATTTCAAAAACAAGATAAAGGTGATGATGAAACAGAATAGATGAAGCTCTTCGCTCCAAGGATATACGGCACAGATATAACAATTGAATGAAAAAGTTAAGAATATAAAAAATAAAATATTAAGCCAATTGGGCATCAGCCGATGGACAATATACATGATCAATATCATACTTAAGGCAAAAAGCAGGATATTGACCCAGATCACCTCGGCAATACCGCCATGTCCGATGAATAATGAAGCAAAAACCGGATAAAGCGGCTGATAATAGGCCCAGATCGGATGATAAAGCCCGTTGAAACACTGGCAAAGATTGTAACTAACGACAAAGCCCTTATGATTAAAAATATTTTCCGCGATATTCAGATAAATACTGCCATCGGCAGTATTGAATCTAAGATCAGCAAAATCTGCAAAAAATAAAAATATCCCAATAAGCGCCGCCGCCATGAAGAAAATCTTATAAACGATACCAGAAAAAAGACGCATACTTGCTTATCACCTTCCTAATCGATATTGATCTACTCTTTTTCTTAATAGGCCCATTACTTCTTTAGGCTGGATCTCTTCCATACAAGGGGCCTTGTCCTTGCAGAAATATCCGGCATTGGTCCTGTAAATATAAAGACAAGGACTGCACAGATACCTTTTATAGATGACATCCTGGGTCTCTTTCTCGCGGCCGTAAGGACCATAAAGATCGATCGAACCCGGTCCCCACAAAGAAATAGTGCGTGCACCGACGGCTTTGGCCAAATGAAATGGCCCGGTATCATTGGTCAAAAAAACCGGGGCTTGGGCCAACAGGGTTAAGAATTGTCTCAATGAAAGTTTGCCGGTCAGATCAATGATCCGCTCTCGGTATTCCGGTGCTAAAAGGCCTAAAAACTCTTGGGAATAAGAAGCTTCTTTTTTGGCCCCGGTCAATATAATGCTCATCTGGCTATTTTCTCGAAAGAATAAATCGACTAAAGCCACAAAATGTTTTAACGGCCAGCGCCGGCATAAGGCCAGGTCACTGGCATGGATATTAAACACAACGGTTTGGTTAAGGTCATTGGCCTGATAGTCCTTTAAAAATAATGTCAGCTGGGCCTTGTCCTCTGGGGTGGTGGCGATCTCTTTAGGGTAAAGGTCTTGGGGATCTATCATCAACGCTTTCGAGTACATGGAAAAGATCTCGAGGATATGCCTGCTGGGGTTAAAATAGATAGGGACATTGATCAATGAATTTCGCCAATACCTCGCCAGATAAAAACCGACCCTCCACCGCGCCCCTGATAATAAGGTCATGATGGTGCTGAATTTTGAATAAAATTCGATATCAAGAGCAACATCAATGCCTTCTTTCCAGCAAAACAAAAGGCTTGAACCCATTGATTGAAGCAGCACCCAGGGATTGGCCGGATCAATGATGAGTATCTTGTCCGCCAGGCAAAGGATATCAAGGATCTCCTTATTTTCCTTAAAGGTAAGGATATAGATCTTGGTGTTGGGGTACTTATTGCGGATATTCTTGACGATCGACGATGCCAGCGTAATGCTCCCCATACCGATAAATTTGAGGATCAGTATTTTCTTGGGAGGCAGTTCCTCGGCAGGGACATGCAGATGGGTCTTATAAAAGGGGCGTGTCAGCCTGTAGACGAATACTAAAAAGATGCAGACCGGACCGCCCAGCCAATGGTCTATAAATTTAAATAGGGTGATCTTATCAATGCGCGGCATTATTTATAAAATAACTTTTAAGATTTTGATTTGATTAATAATAAGCTAAAATCAATACCATGTCTACCCCTTCATGCATTGTTTGCAAGGCCCAAAATACCAACCCTCACCTGACTCTTGAGGTTTCATCCTTAAAGATCACCTACTATCAATGCCCTGAGTGCTCCCTGGTATTTCAAGATCCCGGTATAAATTTTAAAGCCGAAGATATTTATAATGCCGATTATATCCATAAAAGAAGCCAGGACCCCTCTAATTTAGATATCGCCCTCCCACGGGAAAAGACCGCCCTGCATTATTATCAATGGGTTGAACAATACGCCCGTAAGGGTAATCTGCTGGAAGTGGGATGTGCAACCGGCCTGGCCTTAAAGGTGGCCCAGGACCGCGGTTGGAAGGCCTTTGGCGTGGAAGTCAATGCAGAGGCAGCCAACATGGCCAATAAATTGCTCAAAGATAAACTTGTCCAAACTGGCCATTTGAACGATGAGATGTTCCCAGACGGATATTTTAATCTGATCACCCTCTTTGATGTCATTGAGCATTTGCCTCATCCCAAAGAATTCCTGTCTTTATTGCATAAAAAAATGGCTCCGGGTGCAAGCATCCTATTTATCACGCCCAATGTAGATACCCTGAGCTTTAAGCTCCTTAAAAATAAATGGCCGCATTTTGTCCAAGAGCATCTGTGTTTATATTCACCGAAAAGTTTAGACCGCTTGTTAAAAGAAACCGGGTTTACCCTCAAATCCCAAGGATGGGCCGCCAAATATATCACGATCGAAATGCTAAAGACCCACTCAGCGCATCATCCGAATTCACTCATTTATAAACCAATCAGTTGGCTCTTAGGAAAGGTGCCTTTTCTTTCCCGGGTGACCTTTCCCTTCAATGTGGGTGAGATGTACGTGTTGGCGCAAAAGGCATCTTGAAGCAGGTTAATACGGTATAAACTGCCTGGCCATCAGCAGATAGACGGTGATCGGGTCTAATAAAGAAGGCCGGTAAAATAATTCGACAAAGCTGGACCAATTATACATAAAAATCGCCAGGGCGCTATAAAAGAGGAAAATCCTCATTTTCCGTTCATCACAACCTTTAAATATTTCCTTCAACATCAGGACGGCAAATAAAGCCATCACCATTTCCAGGTTGACCACAAAGCGCACGACCTTGGAATGTGCCAGAGAACTTAAGAGCGTATACGTAAAAATAAAATACAATAAGAAATATGACCTTATAAAGTCCAACGCTTTTCGCTGGATGGCAAAATACCCTAAATAGCCGATAAAAAGAAGTGTTGTAATAGGTGTTATTAATAAAAAATCCAATAAATACCTAAACCACGGACCTGAACAATAATTGATCGCGTAAGAATTTTGATAATGGGAAGACAGGTGTGTTTTGGCGATGGCCATGACCGCAGCCAATAATCCTCCCATTCCCCCACAGATCATCCCCCAAAATAGGACAATGAATAACATGGGATAGATGACGATCCCAGCGATTTGGGCCATTGTAATATCAGCACCGTTGCGCCTCCCTAGCAATCCCGCCATCACGAAAAACGGGACAAGGATCAAGGATGATTCCTTAAAAGAGATCGAGGCCATCAAGGAGATGAGGAAACAACCATAGCTGTACCTTGTAGGTTTTAGTAAAACATCCAAGAACAGCCACAAGGTCAAAGCCCATAACAGATTAGCAGGACTATCGATCAAAGCCCTTCGGCTAAGTCCCATCATCAAAGGAGATGACGCCAAAAAAAGGACAGTCAATAAGGCCGTATCCAGATCAAAATATTTACGGACATAATGAAAACAAACGAACAAGAAAATGAAAAAACTGATCGTCGACACAAAAGCCAACAAAGCGACATCCGGATGTCCGTTTAATTTGAACAAGATGGCACCCAAAATAATATATCCCGCCCGCACCGGTGCCGGATGGATCCGTGCCTTTTCGCTGGATGCATACCATGCGATCCAGCGGGGAAATGCTGAAAGGCCGTGCTCATCGACCGAAGCAACGTACCTCGTATAATAACCCTCATCGGAATTCTTACCAAAACACGAACGCGCGGTAGGGTTTAGGGATAAAAATACGACGATCGAAGCGATAAGGGCTAGGATAACACAACGGTATAACGGCGTTAAGATCATTATTACTCCTTAAAAAATGAGCATAACAATATGAAAACAGGTATGACCAGCCAAAACAACGAGCTAAACATAAAAAAATAATAGAACACCGTCAATGAATTATTTTCAATATAAAAAACAACCTCATTAACCCCCCGCTCCAGGGCCAGGGTTTTATAGATTAAATTACCTTTTAAAACTTCGCGAGGCACCCCATTGACCCGTGCTTTCCAGAAAGGATACCACTGGTCACCATACTCAAGCCATACGCCCGGATGTGTTGTTGTATCTGCTTTAATGATAATTTTATTGGGACTAAAATACAAGACTTGATACGGGATATTGATACGCTCATCCAGGGACAAATCCAGATCCTTAAACCCGTTTGTTGTTGGAATCCCCGGCGTCTGGCCCGGGCGGTAAAATAATAGATCTCCTTTATACCGATGGTCTTTCATCATCAACGTGATGTCCTGGTTTGATGGCACTAAATGTGCTTGAGTAAAGAATTGTATTTTATCCTCGGTTGCGCCTGATAATTTTAGCAGGACTGGTGAATCCGCCCTATTATCAAAAATATCCAATAATTGGTGGTACTGTTTAAGAGAGACATCAGTGATCTCTTTAGGTTTAACAAGATCACTGAAACTAAAATTATTGAAAGAATCCAGTTTATAACCATACAAAGATTGTACAAATATTTCCCGTGGGCTCGTTATTTCATCCCCCCCCTTGCGGTGTACGGCATACGGAATATTCTGGAATTTAGTCAGGTCATATTGCTGTTTTGTCAGATGAAATGAACGCAATTGCAATTGCCCGAAGGCGTAACCGTAAACATCCAATACATGATAAAGGACAAAAATGAGCGCGAATAACATGACCCTTTCGTTTGATTTAATTAAAGACCTGAGGGCAAAAAGCACCATCCCTCCTAGCAAATAAAATGACGTCTTCATCACAGCGTCTGTAAAAAAGCGCGGTGAATAATTGATCAGGATCGTGTTGGTCCTTGAACTAAAACTATTCAATAAATGCAGGATCCTTAAAGGATACATCAGCAGATAGTCCAGAAAGACCATCAGGATCAAAAGAAATAGGGCGCAAAAAAGGCTTTTGTAAAAAGCAGACTTGGCGCCTTGCTCCTGTTCTTTATCAAATAATTGCTCGAAACCAAAACCCGCTAAAAAACAAAGGTATAATTTGATCAGGGGTGCGATAAAACCAATATGCCTGTAAAATTTCATGAAAGGCCAGCCATAGTAGGCTAATTTAGCGACTATGGACGGGCATGAGAACAATAGAAAAAAGACCGTACCCCAAAGAAATGGTCGTTTGTAAGCGTTCTTGCCAAAGAACGCCCCCAGCACGATCAGCGGCAGGCTTAACACCCCGATATAAAGGGTATAATCTAGATTGGGAGATACACCTAAGCATAGTTCCCACCATTTAACAAAATTAGTCTGCTGGCCATAACTTAAAAATACCTTTAATGAAACATGCCCATCAAGCAGGCGATCAGGGGCATTGATGACCATCAGAGGGTCTTTACCGATGAATAGTATCAAAGGAAAAATAAGCATCCAGCAAATAGTCAACATGATCCAAATGAGATCGCTTCTGCGAATTTTGAAATCCTTGATCAAAAACGGGAAAGACCTGCAATAAAAGACGAAGAAATATAAAAAGACTGCCAGTGAAATGATCGGGAAAAAATAGAACGTATTGATACTAATGGTGCAGTAAAAAAACACAGCAAGAAACAGCCACTTCCAATCCCAGGCATCAAAGAAACGGTGCAATAAATAAATGATCAGGGGTACGGCGTAAAACAAGATCAGCGTAAAGGAATTCTGTGTCATGGTGATGGTTGACGCCATCACCGTGCTGGCCACAAAAAACACCGTGAGCGGAGAGCCAAAATATCTTTTAGCCAAAAGCCAGACGCCGGCAAGAAGGATGAATTTGTCAAAAACCAAGGCGCTATAAAAAAGCGGTAAAAAATGGGTATTCTTGATCAAGCATGAGAAGAGCATCAGGACATTGGTGAAAATGTCCATGCGGCTATAAATAAAATACCACCAGGCCGGTGTGCCTTGGGCCATGAAAGGTGTCCAAAAAGGAATTTGACCGTACACAACCTTGCTATTAACAAAAAACCATTGATGCGCCAAAAGCTCAAATCCATCATGGCCCAGCACCATCCTTCGATCGATGACAAGATAGGCCAATAAAACAGATTCCAGGACCACGATGATAAGGAATAAGATTAAGAAGGTAATTTGACGTGAATTCATGAGCTGGCTTTTTTGAATACCTTGGGGATATGCTCGATGATATCCGTGGCGATCATGGAAACCTTTGTTTTTTCTTTGGCCGCCAGGTCCCCGGCCTTACCATGATAATAGGCTCCATATTTGGCCGCGTCAAAGCCGCTCATGCCCTGCCCCAGGAATGCTGTGATCATCCCCGTCAACACATCCCCGCTGCCTGCCGTGGCCATGCCCACATTACCGGTATGATTGAGATATATTTTGCCTTCAGCTGAGGCAACGATCGTCTGATGGCCCTTAAGCAATAACACGCAATGATACTTTTGAGCAAAATCACATGCGATTTTCTGACGACTGCCTTCAATCTTTTTGGTGGAAAACCCCGTCAACCTCGACATTTCACCGGCATGCGGGGTCAATACACGGACGGACTTGACTTTTAACAAAATTTCAGGCTGACCTTTAAGGGCAAACAAAGCATCGGCATCAATAACCAGGGGTTGCGGACAATGAATAACGACCTGCCGAACAAATTTAATTGTCCCGTTATCACGGCCGATACCAGGGCCTATCGCGACCGCATCAAACCTGTCCCATATTTTTTTAAGCTGTTCAAAGGCTTTGAGTGAAAATCCACCTAAGGCACCTTGCGCCAAAGGCAGTGTCATGACGCAATGGGATATTTTTTTCTGGAGGGTTAAATTTAAATCACGAGGAATGGCCGTTGTGACCATTCCAGCACCGCTTCGCATTGCAGACAGAGAACTTAAGGCCGCCGCCCCCAGCATTGACGGAGAGCCGGCAATGATGAGCAAATGGCCAAAATCATTCTTGGATGACCGAGGATCACTCCTCGACAATGGCGCTGGCAACGGCATAGTCCCTGCTGTGGGAAATGGATATTAAGAGACGATTTTTAAAATCCTTATTATCGTAATGACAGACAGGTTTCCCATTCGCGTCATTGATGATGGTGATATCATGCCAGGAAAGGTCCGGGATCCCCATGGCCTTAAAAATAGCTTCCTTGGCCGCGAAGCGGCCGGCATAATGGCGGAAAGGAAATTTAAATTTTTTGGCATTTTCGATCTCCGGCGGCGTAAATACATAATTCAAGAACACGTCGCCCCATCGCTCGACTGCCTTTTGGATCCGATCGATCTCAACGATATCCACACCGGTACCTAAGATCATACATTCATCCCCTCATGATCGCGATCATTTCTTGGACAGCCTGCTTGATACCGACAAAAACAGCCCTGCTCATGATGGCGTGTCCGATGTTCAGTTCCGCCATGCCTTTGACACGGGCAATGGCATAAGTATTTTCATAGTTCAAGCCATGGCCGGCATTGACCTTCATCCCTGATCGACGGGCATAAAGGGTCATGGCCTTGATCTGGGCAAATTCATCGATGGCTGATCTATCGGCAAAGGCCCGGGCATAATGACCGGTATGCAGTTCAATGGTCTTGACCCCGATGGCGAATGTGGCATCTATTTGCTTTTTATCCGGTGCAATGAAAAGACTGACCTCAATACCACGATCCATCAACATGCGACTGGCCTTTTTGACCCTGTTTAAATGGCGCACCACATCTAAACCGCCTTCGGTCGTGAGTTCTTGACGGCGTTCCGGCACGAGGGTGGCTTGGTCGGGTTTTACCATCAAGGCTACTTTCACAATTCCCGGATCAACAGACATCTCCAAATTAAAACGCCCTTTGACCGTTTTTCTCAACAGGACAATATCACGGTCCTGGATATGCCTTCGATCTTCACGCAAATGGGCAACAATGCTGTCACATCCCGCCTGTTCACATAGACGGGCCGCGATCACCGGATCAGGGTCAAATTCTCCCCTCGCCTGACGTAACGTTGCAATATGGTCGATATTAACGCCTAGCTTAACCATGAGTGTTCCCTGTGACATATAACCAGGTGATGATGGCAAGCGCCAAGGCCACCAATTTTAAGACCAAATTTGAACTAAACTTGTTTTTCATGACTTTTCTTGTCGGCAGGCACAAGGGCCTGGTTGATTATTTTGATAAAATGTTCTTCATTATGCACCGGGATAAAATGACTTTCAAAAGCAATGCTGATCTCCCCTGTCTCTTCCGATACCAGGACGACCAGGGCATCCGTGTGCTCGCTTAAACCGAGCGCGGCCCGGTGACGGGTACCCACTGTTTTGCCGACACTGGGATTTTCTGACAACGGAAAAAGGCAGGAACTGGCAACAACCCTCTCTCCCCTGATCACCACACCGCCGTCATGTAAGGGGGTGCCCGGCATAAAAATACTTTGTAAAAGCGCTGAAGAGACCTTGCCGTCGATAACGATCCCGCTTTCGACATACTGGTCCAATTTCATCTCACGCTCGATGGCAATGAGGCATCCGTTCTTGCGTTTGGAAAAACGGGAGACCATATCATAGATCTCATCGACCAGGGCCTTGATCTCCGGCTCACCCAGCGAGATCGTAAATAGATGCTGTTGGCCTAAACGTGCCAAGCCTGAGCGGATCTCATGCTGGAAGATGACAACGATGACAATGATCCAGATGGAAAAGAAATTACGTAAAAGCCAGTTTAAGACCTCGAATCCCAGGACCTGGGAAACCAGCAAAGCGATGATCAAATAGGTGATCCCTCTTAAGACCTGGAACGCGCGCGTCCCTTCAAAGAACAACAGGATCTTGTAAAAGACCGCCCATAAGATAATGATCTCAACGGCTGCTTTGCCGATAAGAAAAACGATATTAGGCATGTGCATTAACGATGGCATCGGTCACTTTCAATGTTTCTTTGATCGCTTTAACATCATGGACACGGACAATGTGCGCTCCCCGAAGGACGCCCGCGGTCACCGTCGCTGCTGTGCCCATCAGGCGCATGTCCACCTCGTTGCCCAGAATACGCCCTATAAATGATTTGCGTGATGTGCCGAGCATAATAGGACAGCACAGTACATTCAACCGGTCCAAATGTTCGATCAGCAATAAATTATGTTCAACGGTTTTGGCAAAGCCAATACCAGGATCTACGATGATCCTATCTTTCTTTATACCAATTGCCACACATTTTTCAACGGATATTTGTAATTCTTCAATTACTTCACGGACCACATTTTTATAGTGGGCCTGTGACTGCATGGTAGTTGGATTGCCCCGCCGATGCATGATCACGATAGCAGCCCTGTAATCACGCACCATTTTCATAAAGCCCTGGTCCATGGCGGTGCCATTGATATTATTCACGATCGAAGCCCCCGCTTCCAATGCCCGGGCAGCCACTTCCAATTTCGTCGTATCAACGGAAATAGGGACCTTGACGGTACGGGCCAAGGCTTTGATGACAGGAATGACCCTTTTGATTTCTTCTCTAAGAGGAACTTTTATAGCGCCGGGACGTGTTGATTCACCGCCGATATCAAGGATATCAGCGCCGTCTTGGATCAGTTTATAGGAATATTCCAGGCAGGCATCCCCCTGTTTGCCATCATGGCTGAATGAATCGGGGGTGCAGTTGACGATACCCATGATCCGTGTCACATGCCCCAATCTCAAATGAGTATGGCGGGCACACAGATCATAGATTATCCTATTCATGCGTTTTGAGGCGTATCTGTATGAAGATTGAGCTTATGCTCGGGTATCATCAGCAATACCCTGGCTTCTTCGATATCTATGGTCTCTTTTTCGATCAGGCGCTTGGCCAAAAGGTCCATCTTTTCACGATGATCGAGCAGTAATTTCTTGGCCTTCTCATAGGCTCCGTGCACGAGACTTTGGATCTCCCCATCGATCTTACGGGCTGTTTCTTCGCTGTAATCTTTTTCATCAAAAAGGTCACGGCCCAGGAACATCTGCTGGGTTTGCTTGCCGAATGCCAATTTATCCAGGTTGTCGCTCATCCCGTATTGGCAGACCATACTGCGGGCGATCTGGGACACCCTTTGCAGGTCATTGGAAACACCGGTCGTCGTATCGTCCATATAGATCTCTTCGCCGACCATGCCGCCCAGCAAGACCACCATCATCCCTTTAAGTTCTTTTTTAGACATATAATGCTTGTCTTCTTTGGGCGGTGTCAAGGTATAGCCGCCGGCCATACCGCGCGGGATGATCGATACCTTGGTAAAAGTATCAACTTCATCGATAAGCAAAGACAATAAAGCATGTCCTGCCTCGTGATAAGCAGTCATTTCCTTTTCTTTCTTGGAGGTTACATGGCTCTTTTTCTCCGGTCCCATGGTCACCCGTTCAACAGCAGCAAGCATCTCTTCCATACCCACTTTTTCCTTGTTACGCCGGGCGGCGAGCAAAGCTGCTTCATTACAAACATTGGCCAGGTCAGCACCGGAAAAATACACGGTCATCTGGGCGATCCGTCTTAAATTGACTTCTTCGCCTAATTTGATGTTCTTGACATGGACCTTAAGAATTCCTTCACGGCCGTTAATATCCGGCAGTCCAACCACGATCTGACGGTCGAATCGCCCGGGACGCAGCAGCGCCGGGTCAAGGGTATCCGGACGGTTGGTGGCCGCGATCAGGATAAGCCCGCTGACCGTATTAAAACCGTCCATCTCAACAAGCAATGCATTAAGGGTCTGCTCGCGCTCATCATTGCCCCCGCCGATACCGGCAAAGCGTTGACGGCCTACAGCGTCGATCTCATCAATAAAAATAATACCGCCCTTGCCTGAAATTTTAGCGGCTTTGCGGCCCTGCTCGAATAGGTCCCTCACGCGTGAAGCGCCGACCCCCACGAACATCTCAACGAAATCTGATCCGCTTAAAGAAAAGAACGGCACACCAGCCTCGCCGGCAACGGCCTTGGCTAATAATGTCTTTCCGGTACCAGGAGGTCCAACAAGCAAAACTCCTTTGGGGATCTTGCCGCCTAATCTCTCAAATTTCTTGGGGTCTTTGAGGAATTCAATGACTTCCTGCAATTCTTCCTTGGCCTCATCGACGCCGGCCACATCCGCGAAAGTCACCTTGCCCACACCGGCCACCTGCGCACGCGATTTGCCGAAAGCAAAGATCTTGTTGCCCATTTGTGAGCCGCGGTAAGAAACAAACCAGATCAAGGCAAAGATCCCTAAAAATGGGATCAATTGGAAAAATAACTGGCTCCAAAACAATTCCGGCGGGACAACGCTGAAATCAGTGACATTCTCCCGGATCATTTTAAGAAGATCGTCGTCGTGTGAAGGGATATTAAGCTTGAACTCCAACCCATTGGCATAGGTGCCTTTTAAAGTATTGTCCGGGCCTTCGGTCAGCTCCAGATGCTTGATCTGATGTGTTTGCGGATTGTCCTTTAAGATGGCATAAAATTCAGAGTAGGTCAGCACCTTCTCCGTCTTATAACTCGTCTTGTCCTGGTAGGACATGATGATCAGAAAAAAAGCTAAAGGGATGAGCCAAAACCAGATATTGCCATTAGGATTCCGGGTTTGACGCGGCCCTTTTTTAGTGGGTATATTTGTATTTGGTTGTGCCATTAAAGCCTCCAGAAGTAATAAACGAACGGAAGATGATTATATATTAGGATAAAATTAAATCAAGGGAATTGCGCTTAGGCAGAATAACTCCAATGATTTTTTGTCCCGAACAGCTTTTATGCTAAACGGCAGGTCCAATGCCCCGGGGCCATCTTGGGAAACCAGACCTTCCAGGGCATGGATATGCTCAAAAGAAAGGCTTGCTGGGTCATTGGTCAAAACCTCCACCATCTGTCTTAGCAACAATCGTACGATGGCCGGATGCTGGCGCTTGATGGGTGTTAGATCTATCTTGACCTTGTTTTTGGCTACAATAACATTTTTGTCATAAAACTTTTGGGCATATGCCGAGAGGAATTCATAGTCTTCCCCTGCGGTGGCGGCCAGGTCTGATAAGGCATTGATGATCCGCGGATTAAATTTCCGCGCCATTAACGGCAAAAGCTGGTGGCGCACCTTATTACGTTCATACAACAACTGGTGATTGGTGGCATCCGTGCGAAACGGGACTTTTTTTATCTTTAAATATTTTTCAATATCAATACGGCTTAACTCCAATAAAGGACGAACAAAAATGATCCCTTCAATACTGCGCCGCGGCAAAATTGCCCTTAAACCATATAGGCCGGTGCCCCTCATCAGCCGCATCAAAACAGTCTCTGCCAGGTCATTTCGGGTATGCGCCAGGGCCACTGATTGCGCTTTTAAACTACGGGCCGTCTTGGCAAAAAAATCAAATCTCAATTGCCTGGCATCATCCTCGGAAAGGCGACTCACCTTCCCCCCTTCCCTTCGTCCAACGGTCAAAGGAACATTTAACTTCTTACACCATCGACCTACAAAAGCTTCATCACTATCTGCTTGGGTCCGTAACCGGTGATTGAAATGGACCGCTTGAATGTGTACGCCAAGATCATGGCGTAAGTTTGACAGGACATATAAAAGCGCCATGGAATCAGCGCCGCCTGATACACCGATAAGGACCAACCCACGGGGGGATATTAATTTATTCTTTTTGATGAATTGAAAGGTCCGCTGTTCTAGGTCCATGAGGGTATTTATTCGCCTTCCAAACCGCGCTTTTCTTTTTTAGCTTCCTGGTAGGCCGTGCGTAATTTGTCTTCATATTTCACGTTGGGCGGGATGATCCTTAATTTCACAAAGCCCAGGCGTAAAAGTTCGGCATTGGCCATACGTCCATCGGGCAAGTAAACATAAGCGTTAAGATAACCGTTGCTGGTATCTCCGCTGTCAATATCAAATTCCAGCTTTACCTTCTTATTCTCCAACAGGTCCTGGGCATAGGTCAAGGCCTGCTCTTGCAGCGGGATCGTCGGTTCAACAGGCTCCTCGATCAAATGGCCTTTCTCATCATATTTTGGATATTGAGGACGAACGTTCCCTGCGGATTCGATCCCGATCAATTTGATATGCCGCCCGTCTTCCAGGACGATCAGATCAGAAGCAATGACCTTGACCACCAGGGCTTCTTCCTGTTTCTTAGAAAAATTAAACAGGTCATCGTTATTGTCAGCGCCCCAACCAGGAACGCTTAAAAAAAGAATGATGATCAATACACGCAAGAACATAGGTTATTTTACCACAGGCGATTCAATCCTTACAACATAGTCATAGCCAATGACCTTTAATAAGGAAATATGATAATAAGCGGAACAATTTTTAAGGATGTCCTGATAAGCTGTTTTACGGATCACCCCTAAGGTCACCCGCTGACTTTCAAGCACCCTCATAATTTTGCTAGTTGTGTCTAAAATAGGGACCGGATGAGGACTGAAAAAAGGTTTTCCGGAATAATCGACAACGGCCACATCCTGGCCAGTATAAAAACGGATACCCCGGGCATTGGCCTTGGATGTCAATACGGTCATGGGCTCCAAAGCCCGCTGAGGAATATATTCCGATGCCTCATGGGAAGATACATACCCTTCCAGGTCTGTGCGGACCATCACCGCTGTAAAGAATATCGGACAAAGGCTTAAAGCCAGGACATACAGTGCCGTCTGGAATCGCTCTTGAAAAGCCAAGGTAATACCCAATCCTGACAGGGTGATCAAGGAGCCTGAAAGGAAATACATCGGCAATTGGCAAGAGAGATAACGATGGAAGATCTTGTGCCCTCCCATGACAGCAACACCTAAAAGGGCCAAGATAGTAAAACTGACGCACAGCAAATTCTGCATCCGTTTGCGATGCTGGATCTGGGACAAAGCATTGCCTAAAAAATTGCCTGTCATCAACGCCAGGGCCGGGAACAGCGGTAAAATATAACTGGCTAATTTAGAATGGGCTGTTTGAAACACGACAAAAAACGCCAGGACCCAGCTAAGAGTTAAATGGTCCATCATAGTCACCGAACTTTTTAAACGCTTGAACAGATCGACCCAAGCGGCGAGCAGGAACAAACTCCATGGAAAAAAGCCGGCCACCATGGTCATCGGATAAAAGAACCAATGGTCGTTACCATGGTGCTCTGCTTCCATCAATCGGCGCCAATGATCATTATAAAAGAACTCGTGGATAAAAGCGTGGCCATATTGTTTGTAAATAAACACATACCACGGTAAAGCGATCCCGATATAAACCAAGAGCCCCATAGGGACCCACCACGTTTTTAGGAAATTGATCTGACGTTGATACAAAAGAAAAAGAATAACAGCGATCTGGGGAATCAAAAAGCCCAAGGGGCTTTTAGTCAAGGTGGCTAAAGCGCAAAATACATAAAACCCGATAAATCCGATCCCTTGCCGGCGGCGATCAGTAAAGCCCACCATAAACATGGTAAAGGCGCAAAGGATCAATACCGTAAAGATCATGTCTGTAAATACCGTCTTACCCATACCGGCATAAAACGCACACGTGGCCAAGGCAACGGCCGAAAGAAAAGCCTTACGTTCATCATTAAAACCCATCAAACCTAAAAAATAAATCGCCATGACGCCAAGACAGGCGAATGCAGCCGGAAATAACCGTGCCATAAACGGGGACTCTCCCCAGGTCTTAAAAGCAGTTTCCAGGAGCCAATAAGTCAGCGGTGGTTTTTCAAATTGGGGCTGGCCAAAGATCAAGGGTGTCATCCACTCATTCTTGGCAGCCATTTCTTTGGCGGTCAGGGAATAGAAAACCTCATCAGGGTCGGAGAGACTAAATAAATTATTGCCGTATAAGAACAAAGCCCCGCAGATCAAAAAAAGGATAGAAATTCGCTTGAAATAGAATGGTCGCATAGATAGAAAGTGGCGGCGAGTGGATTTAAACCACTGACCTGTCGGGTATGAACCGAATGCTCTATCAGCTGAGCTACGCCGCCAAAGAAAGATGATTTTAGTCGAGAAGAATCAGATTAGCAAGCAATTTCTATATACAAAAGCAAAGGAATTAGTGTATCATACCGAAAAAAGAATATGAAATTGTCATTAAACTCACAGATCTTCATCGGGGCTGTTTTAGGGGTGGCATTCGGGACCATCTTAGGCCATTCGCCGTTAGCTTCCACAACCGGTAAAATTTTTCTTCCAGTATTTGATCTTTTAGGCAAGGTCTTTCTTAACCTGCTTAAAATGATCATGGTACCCCTGGTTTTTATATCCATTACAGCCGGAATGGCTAATCTTAAAAAGACCCCTCATTCCAGAAGAATATGGATGACACTACTATTGTATTCGTTGACCACCACCTGCCTGGCCGCCATCACCGGACTTACCGTCATGAATTTGATCAAACCCGGAGTTGGGCTTAATGTCCATTTATTACCAACCCCCACCCACCCGTTAAGCGGCGGACAGCCTTTTAATATCATTACCATTGTCCTTGCGGCAGCTTTATCAGGCACTGCCATTATCTTAAGCGGTGACAAGGGTCAAAATATTTTAAAGAAAGTCAATGAGCTCTTTGAACTTATGATGACCATCGTCTCCTGGATCATGCGGCTAGCTCCCCTTGGGATCATGGGGCTGTTGGCAAAGCTCGTTGCCGAAGCCAACGCTACACTTTTGTTTGTTCTGGGCAAATATATTATTGTAGTCGTGGGATCAACGCTTTTTCATGGCCTCATCACACTTCCCTTAATATTATGGATGGTGACCAAAATTACACCCTGGCGCTTGCTTTTAGGGCTTAAGGAAGCGCTCATTACAGCGTTTTCTACCAGTTCCTCGACAGCCACCCTGCCGGTAAGCCTGCGCTGTATCACTGAAAATCTTAAGGTGGACAAAAATATCGCCCGCTTTGTGCTTCCGGTCGGAGCAGTGCTTAATATGGACGGTACTGTCATGTATGAAGCCATGGCCGCTTTGTTCGTGGCCAATCTTTGCGGGGCTCATTTGACCTTATTATCACAAATGGCCGTCATGTTTACGGCGATGATGGTATCGATCGGAGCGCCAGGGATACCAAGTGCGGGCATGGTGACCATGATCATGGTCTTACAATCCGTCGGACTTCCCCTGCAAGCCCTGGGGCTTCTCATTGCCATTGACCGGCCCCTGGACACCATCCGCACGGTGGTCAACGTCGAAGGGGATTGTATCGGTGCGTGTGTGGTACATGCCATAAGCCGAAAGATCTCAAATCAAGGATATCCCTTCCAATCCGGGCAAAATCTTGTTAAATTAATGACATGAGGACAAAAAAGAGAAAAAAGTTCTTTATCCCTTCCCTTGACGAAGTCTCAGTCCTGCGTAAATTCGCGATCCTTTTTCTTATATCCTCCATCATCCCGATGGCCCTGCTTTATTTTGCCTATATCAAAGGCTCGAATATCGGGATCATAGCCATGGTCCTCATGGTGATGGGCGTGCTTATAGGTTTCTTTTCCATCCGTTCATTACTGACTGAAACCTTTTCCATTGCTAAAGAGAACCGCAAGGCGCTGGCCCCCTTTTTAAGCCCGGATGATGTCAAAGAGCTCAACGAAGGACAGAATGAAATGGCTGTCTTAAGCCATACCTTTACCGCGGTGATCAAACAATTTGACAGGAACATCAATGAATTAAAAAAGAAGAATGCCGAGCTCCAGGCCCTAGACCAGCTCAAGGATGATTTTGTCAATAATGTCTCCCATGAATTCCGTCTTCCTTTGACGATCATCCAGGAAAGCATGCGCCAGATTGCCGAAGGTATGATGGGAGAAGTCAACGAAGAGCAAAAGAAATATTTTGATATGTCATTAAGGAATATTGACCGATTAAAAGCGCTGATCGATAATATGCTGGATATCTCAAAGATCAAAAAAGGGAAATTCGAGCTCTTTAAGAAAAAAATGGACTTAAGGGAGCTCATTAAAGAAGTCGCGTCAGATTTTTCCCAACGATTTGAAAAGAAAGGCCTGACGATCAAGATCGATATCGGCACACAGCCCCTGGAAGTCCTGGCTGATAAAGATAAGATCACCGAGGTCTTGATCAATCTGATCGGTAACGCCTATAAATTCACCGCCCAAGGCAGTATAGAAATATCCGCCAGAAAGGCTGAACGCTATATTGAATGCAGTATTACTGATTCGGGGATCGGGATATCGCCTAAGGACCTGACCTATCTATTCTCCGATTTTTACCAGATCGGCCGATGGGACGGTAACCAGGAAAAAGGCACGGGTTTGGGGCTGGTCATCTCTAAAAGCATTATCGAATTGCATAACGGAAAAATGATGGTGGAAAGCAAAGAAGGCACAGGCACTAAATTCACATTTACACTACCTTTAGATGAACCAGTGAAAGGAACAACATGATGATGAAGAAAATATTGATCGTGGATGATGATGTGGACATCATTGAATTGGTCAAAAACAGATTAACAAAAAACAACTATGCCGTCATCTTCTCCAATACCGGAGCTGACGGTTTTATCAAGGCCATCGAACAGAAGCCTGATCTGATCATCATGGATGTCATGATGCCTAATCTCTCCGGAGGGGAAGTTGTCAAACTATTAAAATCAAACAGCTCCACCCAAAACATTCCGGTACTTTTTTTCACAGCCTTGGCCACCAACGCGCCTAACAGCAATGCACTTGATGAGATCAATGTCGGCGGCCACCTTTTCCCGGCCATCACCAAACCCTTTGAACCAACTAAATTATTATCAGCCATCAAATTGCTGATCGATCACAGGCCTTCTTGAATTAAAATACTGGCGGAGAGGGTGAGATTCGAACTCACGGCCCCTTGCGAGGCAACGGTTTTCA
>CAZASA010000027.1:0-27754 GCA_964487685.1 uncultured Planctomycetales bacterium | reverse complement strand
CCCGCCGCACAGGGACGTTTTCAATCATATTTGAAAGGTATGGTCGTATGATCCTTAGAACCATTCTTTTAATATTTTGCGCCGCAGGCTTTCTTGCTCCTCAAGCCCGTGCCCAATTATTCCTTGAGAATGCGAAGGTATCTTTAAGCGTTTCCGGCGGGGAGCATATCAATGGTTCGATCTTGATCCACAATACTTCTCCTCAACCGGCAAGTATCAGGGTTTATTGGGAGGATTTTGAATATAAGAGCCCGTATGACGGCACCAAGAATTTTTTGCCGGCCGGGACAGGACGGGATTCTGCAAGTCAATGGGTCACGTTTACTCCCCAGACCTTTACGATGCCCGGCTTTGGCCAGCAAAGTGTCGAATATTCGGTCAGTGTCCCCAGCCAGATCCAGGAAGGGCATTATGGGGTGTTATTTTTTGAAAGAGGCGCTGCTCCCAACGAGAGTGATCATGAGATCTCGATCGTCACAAGGGTAGGGTGCCTGTTTTTTATTGAACCCAGTAATAAGGACAAGAAAGCGGTCATCCAAGATATCAGTTTAAAGGCCAATAGCCTCACGGCCAGTTTTGTCAATCAGGGCAATGTTATTCTCATCCCCCGCACCACTTACTACATCATGCAAGGCGGGGGACTGGTCATGCTGCGCGGAGAAATTAAAAAATTGTATGTACCGCCGCAAGCATCCGCGGCCTTGGAGGTGAATTTAAAGAAAAAATTAGATCCGGGACAGTATACCCTGGTCATCAATTCCGACTTGGAAGACGGAGATGTGGGGGTCAAGGAAATAGAACTGTCCGTGGATGGTACCGGTCAACTGACAATAGAGAAAGTGCAGGATTAAGAATATGCGGACCCCCAGTACGCATTGGTTAAAGTATGGTCAAAAATTTTGTTATTGGGGTCTGTGGGTTAATAATTGTAGGGGCATTTTCCTTTCCCGCGTTTGCTGACCAATCCATAGGCTATCAGCATTATTTCAATGAAGGCGTCAAAGCTTTTAAGGAACACGACGACCAAAAGGCCATCCGATGCTTTAAAGTCGCCCAGATCTATGATCCTTCCGATCCTGAATTGATCCAATATTTGAATGTCCTTGCGCAAAAAGGGGTGATTTTTATCTCTCCGGCTCCTGACCTGACCAAGGAAATGGAAGCCTATGAATATTATTTGACCGGGGCGCTTAAGGCGGCCCAAGTGCATGACGATAAAAAAGCCATCCGTTATTTAAAGATCGCCAAGATATTTTATCCCGCTTCTAAAGATGTTGACGGGTATTTGAAAATTTTATACCAAAGACAGAAGGCCGGTGTCCCTGTTGAAAATCAGCCAGTACTTGTGCAGGTAGCTCCGGCACCTGCCGCCCATGCTCAACCGGCAGCTGTCACCCAAGCGGCCGTTCAAGAAAATCTTGCCCCCAATGTTTCTACTACATCTGCTCATGCGCCTTCAAACGTTCTTTTTGTTCCTGTGCCAAAACCAAAGGGACCGACAGCTATTTTGTCGCTTGCCCTGATAACAAACAATGGGCAGATCAAGCCGAAATTACAAATTGAATTACATTCGTCGGTGATCATTGAAGGAAAGAATATTCAAAAGTTCTTGGTGGTTGACGAGGGTTTTATATCGGTCAAGATCATCGGTCCGGACCGCCTTGAGATCGACGCCCAAAAAATCGGGATCACCTTCCTTCATATCTGGGATGAGTTTGGGCTTCATACCCTCTATGTGGAAGTTATTTTTCCAAGTTCCCTTAACTCTAACGGCCTCTCTGGGGCGAATAGTCCTGTTCAGCACGGGCAGCCCTTTAAAGTTATTTATACCAATGATTATGACACCGAATATTCCGGGAAAAATATCCCTGCCATTAAACGTCAAAGCTATAATTTCAACCAAACCCTGACCGTCAGCGGGGACACTCCCTATGGTTTCTTTGACACTACAGGGTCTTATACGGATATTAACTCAATCTCCTCATTCGACTATTATACGGTGGGTTTGAGCCAAATACCGGTTGAAGGTACCAGTAATTTTAATTTACGCGGTTTGGACGCGACAAGATATCTATCGCCACTGACCATGCCCAACACAAGCTTGAAAGGCGCGTTCGCGGATGTCGATCTGTTGGATGATCTTTTAGGCTTATCCTTCAGTCATGGGCAAGAACAGGTCATCCAGGGATTTTTCACCCAAGGCCAAGCGCCAAAAGCACCAGATTCTTACATTGATGCCGCCAAGATCACCCTATTGCCCACAAGTAAGAATGATCAATATTCATTTAATTTTGCCACCGGTTATGGTTCCGGCCGGGGGGTGTATGAAGCTAATCATGTTTATTCTGTTGAAGGATTGCACCGGTTCAATGACAATCTTACCCTTAACGCGGAGCATGCCTCTGATGCCTCTGATAACGCCGAGCTGGCATCCTTAAAGTGGGAGGACACTAATTTTAGAAGCGGTATTCATTTTAGGAATCTGGATAAGAATTATGAAACTATTTCAGATCTACCTGAATACCAAGGAGAGACAGGGGCTGATTGGACCACGGAAGGCCATTTTAAGAATATAACGGAAAACACCTTTGTTGAGGCATACAGGGACCATATCAATTTTAATCCTGATAATCCCAGCGCCCTTAATTATGATGCCAACGGGCAGCTTAGGGTGGATTTGGCCCGGGACCTATGGAATGACCTGGATTTCAATTATATGGACAGTGCCGGAGAAGCATCCCCCCAGACCAGCCTTGGACTTAATGACCGGGTAACCAAAGGCTTTGGAATCTGGAATTCTTTGCAAGGTGATGTTTTTATCGGCACGGGTTATCAATTCAGCCATTCTAAGACGACAAACTTGACTGACTATAACCGTGAAAATATTATCACCGGTTTTCAAGTCCCCTTAACAAGTCAACTGACATTTAATTCCAGCTATGAATATGACTGGTACGATCAGCCCCATTCCGGCGGGAATTCCACTGCCGGCATCATCAACGCGGGCCTGAGTTATCAAAAGCTGATCAACCAACAATTATCTTTTAACACTTCCGTGGATTACCATGATGAGTTGGGGGTGAATGCCAACAATAATAATTTCCTTTCAGGGGAAGAAAGTGTGATCGTCTCATCCGGGCTTAATTATAGCCCCTCACCGGATGTGAATATTTTTGGCGATCTGGTTGTGAGCAAAGACCTGTACCATACCAATAATCCGTCGCTTGATGATATCGGGGTCCATGTCGGTATGCGCATCACCTTTGGAGGGGCGACGTATTGGGACCCCTTGGGCACTGTAACGGGAGTCGTGTTCAAAGACAGGAACGGGGATGGTAAATATGAAAAGAACGATGAGGGTATCCAGGGTGTGACAGTCAAGGTCGGCGATAAAGAGGGTGTGACGGATAAAAACGGGCGTTATCGCGTGCAGATCCGGGGGAAGACCGTCGATGTTGTGCCGGTATTGGACACTATCCCGGGCGGGCTCCTTTTTTCAACCCCGCAATTTTTGAATGTTCCGGTTTATCAGGGCCGAAGCATTCACGCTGATTTCGGTTTGATCAGCCAAACAGGGATTTATGGTCTCATTTTTATTTCTAAACGGGGCACTAATACCCCCAGCGAAGGCGATAAATTCGTCGGTAAGGTGAAGGTGGTCCTGGACGGTAAGATCATCCAACAAAGCGATGGTAACGGCGCCTATTATTTCAGGAAGGTCACGCCGGGGCAGCATACTATTTCCATTGATATCAACAGTATCCCTCTTAATATGGTGCCTCTTATAAAATTGAAGAATATGATAGATGTCGGGGAAGGCGTTAATTATCCTTTTAATATCCCGTTGAAGGTGACGAAATCGGAAGGCGGAGAAGAATAATTACGGTACAACGATCGTCGTAAGCCGGATGCTTTGATTGTTTCTGACCACTGTTTCTGTTTGGGCCAACTGGCCGGACGTGCTTGCCAATGAATTTATTCTGAATCCATTGACTACAATATGCTGCGGGATCGTGGCGGATATCTTGAATGACATTGTTGTGCTAAAAGCAGGTGAGATCTGGATGAAGAAAACGATGGTAAAGGTTAGGAGTATGAGGTATTTTAGCATTTCGCCCCCCTTGGGTAAGAGACCCAACACTCTTAAAAAAGAGGACGAAAGCGTGTGTACGAAACCAGCATCAAGGCCAGTTTACGGCAACCAGACAGCCTTACTCAACAACAGATGAGGTTAGGCTCACGGCTTTGCGTCCTACTTTTTCAAGTAGTTTGCTATTGTTCAAACTTTTAAAGAACAGGCTACTTAAACACAATTAAAATATATCATATATTTTTTTTGTATGCCATTTTAGGAGTGTTTTTGTTAATATGTAAACTATTAGATCGCAATATGTTATGAGTTATTTTGTTTATATTGAAAAACGTATTCTTAATTAAGATCACCACCTGAGGAATTAGTTAAATGTTTAAAATAATGACCTTGAGTTGTTACCTTTTCTTTGGCTCATCTTTTGTTTATGCACAGACCGAACAGGTATTCTTGGAGAGGGGGAAGATTGATAGTCAAAAAGACAATTATATCCAAGCTATCGTGGATATAAACAAAGCTATTGATAGAAATCCTAATGATGCCCAGGCGTATCTCGCTCGCGGGCTGGTCTATAGCAGTATGGGCAATTGGGCCCTGGCCATTAAGGATAGCAGCAGAGCCATTGAAATAGACCCTAAAAACACGCAGGCCTATGTTAACCGCGGTTATGCCTATAGCATGCAACATAATTTAGCCCAAGCTATCAGTGACTGTGACAAGGCTATTCAAATCGATCCCAATGACGTTCAGGCCTATGACCACCGGGGTATAGATTTTGCCAATCAAGGCAATTTTTCAAATGCCATTGCTGACTTTTTTAAGGCAATAAGAATTAACCCTAAATTTGCAGAAGCTTATAATAATTTAGGGACTGCTTACGACAGGGAAAGTTATTATTCCTTGGCTATCCAGAATTATAATAAGGCGATCGAACTTAATCCTGATTTTGCAGGGGCCTATGACAACAGAGGGTATGTTTATGCTGAGCAAGGGAAATTTAATGAAGCCTTCAGTGATTTTAAAAAGGCCATTGAAATTTACCCTAATGATGCCATGGCCTATTACGATCTTGGTTTTACTTATTATAAAAAGAAAGATTATGCTGATGCGTGGGTAAATGTATATAAAGCGCAAGGTTTAGGGGCTGTTGTCGATCCTCATTTTATCAATGAGTTAAAACAAGCATCAGCTCCTTTACTCAGGCAAGGTAAAAGAGTTGTGCAGTGAAGCGTTTTTGGAGCATTCACAAAATGCCGGTTCGGTTTGGATGTACAGAAAGATTATTAGTGCTATCAGGGTAATTATTTTTTGCATCTCGCCCTCCCAATTGAGAAGTTGACGATTTTGAAAAAGAGGACGAAATGCAAGCCATGCAACACAAAATTAAAACGGCAACCAGACAGCCTTGCTTTATCCCCAGATAAAGTTTAGGCTCACGGCTTTGCGTCCTACTTTTTCAAGTAGTTTACCTTTATCGATTTTTAAAGAGCAAGTTCTAACAGACCATTTAAAATATAACATATATTCTTTTTGTTTGCCAATTGGCGTGATTTGTTGTTATGATGCAAGCTATTAACCTGCAATAAGTTATGAAATGAGAGAATTTTATGGAACAAAATCATCTTAAATTAATTGCCAAAGAGTTAAATCTTAAGGAAAGTCAGGTTGCAACCACGGGGCTTTTGCTTTCAGAAGGGTCAACTGTCCCTTTTATTGCGCGCTATAGAAAGGAAGCAACCGGTGCTTTAGATGAGGTGGCGATCACGGCTATCCGTGACCGTTTGGCCCAATTACAGCAATTAGATGAACGCAAAGCGGCGGTGCTTGAATCCATTGAAAAACAAGGGAAATTGACTGATGAATTAAAACAAAAAGTCAGCCTTGCCGAAACAATGGCAATCCTGGAAGACCTTTATTTGCCGTATAAGCCCAAGCGCCGTACTCGTGCCACTATGGCCCGTGAAAAGGGTTTGGAACCCTTGGCCCAGCTCATCATGGACCAAAAAGATGGTTTTGACCCTAAAATCGAAGCAGAAAAATATATTAACGCAGAGCTTAAAGTATCATCGATAGATGAAGCCTTAGCCGGGGCCAGGGATATCATCGCCGAATGGATCAATGAAGATGCCAAAGCCCGCGGGGAAATTCGTCAGTTATATTTAGGGAAAGGTCTTTTCGACGCCAAGGTCATTAAGGGCAAGGAACTGGAGGGGGCCAAATTTAAAGATTATTTTGATTGGCAGGAAGCTGTTTCAGCGGCACCTTCCCATCGGGTATTGGCCATGCGCCGGGGTGAAAAAGAAGGATTTCTAATGTTACGCATCGTTGTGCCCCCGGAAGATGCCTTGCCGATCTTAAAAGAAATGTTCATTAACAGCGATAAAACTAATTTTTGCGTCTCCCAGCTAGAGATGGCTATTGAAGATTGTTTTAAGCGTCTGCTTTCTTTATCTATGGAAACGGAGATCCGATTATTGACCAAGGAATCAGCGGACGAGGAGGCGATCAAGGTTTTTGCGGAAAATTTACGCCAATTATTAATGGCTTCACCGTTGGGCGAAAAGAATGTTCTGGCCATTGACCCGGGTTTACGCACGGGATGCAAGGTGGTTTGTTTGGATGCCCAAGGGAAATTATTGTATCATACCGCTATTTTTATTTCTCAATCGGAAGATCAAAAGGACCAGGCGATCACGACGATCAAGGAGCTCTGCCGGCAATATAAGATCGAATGCATTGCCATCGGCAACGGCACCGCCGGACGTGAGACCGAGAGTTTTGTGCGTTCATTGAAACTTGAAGGCATCCAGATCGTAATGGTCAATGAAAGCGGGGCGTCGATCTATTCCGCTTCGCCCGTGGCCCGGGAAGAATTTGCCGACTATGATGTGACAGTACGGGGTTCGGTATCTATCGGCCGCCGCCTGCAGGACCCTTTGGCAGAGCTAGTCAAGATCGACCCTAAAAGCATTGGTGTCGGCCAATATCAGCATGATGTGGACCAGCCTAAACTTAAAAAAGGTTTGGATGATGTGGTCATCAGCTGTGTGAATCAGGTAGGTGTCGAAGTCAATTCAGCCAGTAAACAATTACTCATGTATGTTTCTGGATTAGGACCGGCCCTGGCAGCGGCGTTAGTTGAGCATCGCAACACCAACGGGGCTTTTGAATCCCGTGAATCATTTAAGAAGGTGCCCAAGCTGGGGCTTAAAGCATTTGAACAAGCCGCGGGATTTTTAAGGATCCGTAATGCCAAAAATCCTTTGGACGCGTCTGGTGTCCATCCTGAACGGTATGACGTGGTTGAAGCCATGGCGCGCGATCTGGGCGTTTCTGTACCTGATTTAATCAAGGATGAGCAGTTACGCAAGAAAGTGGACATGAATAAATATGTCACCCCCACGGTGGGATTGCCGACGCTATTAGACATAAAAGAAGAACTGGCCAAACCCGGCCGGGATCCCCGCGCCAAGTTTGAAGCGGTGCAGTTCAAAGAAGGTGTGGTAAAAATGGAAGATCTATTGCCCGGCATGGAATTAAACGGGGTGGTGACCAATATCACGAATTTCGGAGCTTTTGTGGATATAGGCGTTCATCAAGATGGGTTGGTCCATATCAGCGCCATGTCAGACACCTATATTAAAAATCCGTCAGATATTATCAAGGTTGGGCAAAAGGTCAAGGTTTGGGTCGTTGAGATCGATATGGCACGTAAACGGATCAGCCTTAGCATGCGAAAACATAATATAGGTGAGAATAAATCTAAAACAGAAGGTAAGGCAAAAACAGGGAACCCTAAAGCCGTTTCTTTTAATAAACCCGTCCCACAACCTAAAGCGCCGGTCCGTAAAGAATTATATCGTTGGTAAATCTGTTTATCTAGGGGATTGACGGAGTTATTATTTTCGGCTATCGTAGTAAGGTCTTAAAAGGGGGCGTTGTTTGCGCATTGCCATAACCGGTGCCACCGGGATGATTGGAAGCAAGTTAACAGCTTATTTGCTGGCCAATGGTCATCAGATCACTGTGATCACTCGCCGCAACACATTGCGGACAGAAAGTCCCGGGATTGCTGTCATCGTATGGGACCCTTCTTTAGAATATATTGAGATCGAAAAACTAGAAGGTTTTGATGTTATTATCCATTTGGCTGGGAATAATATCGGCGAATATTGGACTGAGGAATATAAGAAAAGTATTTTAAAAAGCAGGGTTGAGTCTACAAAGTTATTGTGTAAAAGTTTATCAAAGGTCATTTCCAAACCTAAGATTGTGATCTGCGCGTCAGCGGTCGGTTTTTACGGCAATCATCCTTCGACGGACCTTGTAGATGAAAACAGCCCGTCCGGTACAGGTTTTTTAGCGAATGTCTGCCGCCAATGGGAAGAGGTAAGCTTTCCATTGCGCAAAGAAGGTATACGGACCGTGCACATGAGATTAGGGGTTATATTAAGCAAGAGCGGTGGTGCTTTAGCCAAGATGTTAACGCCGTTCCAATTAGGTTTAGGCGGACGATTAGGGAATGGTCAGCAGATGTTAAGCTGGATAGCGCTGGATGAAATTCCTTATGTCGTTGAACACATTATTAAAGATAATTTATTGCTTGGTGGAGTGAATGTGGTGTCTCCACAGGCTGTCTCAAACGCAAGGTTCACAGAAATATTAGGACAGGTGATCCATCGTCCAACGTTTTTGCCGTGTCCGGGTTTTATGGTCCGCTTATTTTTCGGTGAAATGGGGCAACAATTGTTATTGGAAGGCGTGAATGTTATTCCTCGTCGTTTACAGCAGAGCGGTTACCAATTTCGATTTCCAGAACTAAAGGCTGTGTTAGAAAAGGTCGTTAAATAATATGTCTTATTTGGTTTTAGCCCGAAAATACCGTCCCCAGAATTTTGAAGAGTTGGTTGGCCAGGCGCATATTACCGACCTTTTGAGAAAGCTGATCGAATCCGGCCGCATTGCTCATGCATTTTTATTTTGCGGGCCGCGCGGGATCGGGAAGACTTCCTGTGCCAGGATCCTGGCTAAATCGCTTAATTGCCAGAAGGGGCCGACTCTAACGCCCTGCGGGGAATGTTCTGCCTGTCTTGAAATCGCCCAAGGTAACAGTTTTGATGTCATTGAGATCGACGGTGCATCCAACCGCGGCATTGATGAGATCCGTACTCTTCGTGAGAACGTCAAATTTTCCCCCAGTTATGGAAAATACAAGATCTATATTGTTGATGAAGTCCATATGCTTACCTCAGATGCTTTTAATGCGTTATTAAAAACATTAGAAGAGCCTCCTGAGCATGTAAAATTTATTTTTGCGACGACTGAAGTGCACAAGGTGCCGGCTACCATTCTTTCCCGCTGTCAGCGTTTTGATTTCAAACGCATCCAGATCGAGATCATCATGGCCAATCTTAAAAGTATTTGTGATAAAGAAAATTTAAAGGCCAATGAAGAGGCGCTTTTTGCTATTGCCAAAGCGTCTCAGGGAAGCATGCGCGATGCCTTAAGTGTATTGGACCAATTAAGCGCGTTAAGCGACAAAGGCATTGATGCGGCGGATGTTTTCTCGATGCTTGGAATGGTGGAAATTGAATTTTTGTTCGAC
This sequence comes from uncultured Planctomycetales bacterium, assembly GCA_964487685.1. Classification (GTDB taxonomy): domain Bacteria; phylum Omnitrophota; class Gorgyraeia; order Zapsychrales; family Fredricksoniimonadaceae; genus JABDGZ01. The sequence continues at coordinate 18,059 of CAZASA010000027.1, read as the reverse complement.
CTGACCGATGCTCTGATCGCTCGTTCTTGTGTGAAAGCTTTGGATGTGTTCAATCAGATCATCGAGCGTGGCAAGGACATCAAACAGTTAGGTAAGGATTTGACCGAACATTTTAGGCATTTGATGATCGTGAAGGTCGGGGGAGTTAGTTTAAATGGTTTGATCGATTATCCTTCAGGTGTCAAACAGCGGCTGGCTGCCCAGGCAGAGAAGATCACCATTGCCGGGATCCTCAAGGCCATTGAACTTTTGATCGAGGCCCAGGAAATGGCCCGCGTCATGGAGACCTTGCGCATGCCCCTGGAAGTGGCCTTTGCCAAACTGACCTATGGCGGCGCAACCGGTGTTATATCGACGATGCCGCCAACGGCTGCGGTCAGTACTAAAACTGTTCCTGCGGCTGCCGGATCTTCAACAAAAGTGCCTTTGGGGGCATCAATGCCGCAAACGCCCAAGATCACCCTTAAGGCGGAGACATTAGAAGAGATCAAAACGCATTGGAACGCGCTGACGCATGAAGTTTCTCGTCGGAAGATGGCATTAGCTACGTATTTACAGGATGGCACTCCCTTAGAGTTTAAAGCCGGGCGATTGACGATCGGGTTTGCCAAAGAAAATGCTTTTGCAAAGGAATGCCTGAATAGTAAGGAGAATTTGAAATTGATCGAGGATATATTTGCTGAAAAAATAAATGCCTCTGTGATGATAACTTTTAAGATCATTGAAAAGGCGGATACTGTTGTTAAAGAACAAGAGCCGGTCGTTACGTCTGCCTTGCAAATGTTTGGCGGCAAGGTCGTCAAAGAATGGCCTAACGCACAGAAATAAACATGTACCCAAAATTGATCGAAAATCTAATGGAAAGATTGACCAAACTACCCGGAATCGGCCGCCGCAGTGCTGAGCGCATTGTTTATTGGATGCTGGCCCAGGAGCCGATGGTCATCAAAGGATTGGCAGACAGTATCCAGCAGTTAAAAGAGGGGTTACGTTTTTGCAAACAGTGCAATCACTTAAGCGAGCAGGAACTCTGTCTTGTTTGCCAGGATTCTAATCGTGACCGTAAGACCATTTGTGTCGTTGAAAGCCCTAAGGACTTGTTGGCCATTGAACGCACCGGTTCTTACCGGGGGATCTACTATGTCTTGTTGGGTAATATTTCTCCCTCGGAAGGCCGCGGGCCGGATGACTTGAATATCGCCAAATTGATCTCCCGTATCAAGGATGAGGCAATCACTGAAGTCGTGATCGCCACCGACCCTGATGCAGAAGGGGAGATGACGTCGTTATATCTGTCTAAAGAATTAAAATCCCAGGGGGTGCGTATCAGCCGGATCGGCCTTGGCATTCCCGTCGGTTCTGCGGTGGAATACGCGGACATTTCCACATTAGCCATGTCCATGAACTCTCGCAGAGTGGTTGACTTATAAAAGAGTTTCAGTATAATAACCATACTTTAAATTTGCTCATTTATTCCCCTGTAGCTCAGTTAGGTAGAGCAGCGCGCTGTTAACGCGCTTGTCCGAGGTTCGAGCCCTCGCGGGGGAGTTTTTTCGGCCGTTTGTATAACCTATTGCAGTACATAGGCTTACAAACGGCTTTTTTATTGCCACTCACTAATCTGTGCGAACCCTGTAAGATGCCAATTTGGCACCTTAAAGAATATTTAATTTTCCGTCGACAAAATTCGCTAACAATTCACTGATCTCAACTATTAAATAGATCGGGCCAAGTTTTTAATTGGATGGAAGATCGGGGCATCCTAAAAAAATATTGACAAATGTCAAAAATGTTTTATACTACCAACTAGTTGGTATTTAATTATTGATCCTACGAGGACACCTATGAAAAGAACAAGACAGCCGGAATTAAGAAGACAGAAGCTTATCGAAGCTACGATAAGTCTAATATTAAAACGTGGATACAATGCCACCACGATTGACGATATCTGTGCAGAAGCCAAGATCACCAAAGGTAGCTTCTTTCATCATTTTAAGAATAAGGAAGAGATTGGGCAAGCTGCCGTCAAAGCATGGGGCGAGTTTGGCCAGTCATTATATGCAGAAGCATGGAAACAGCAGGGTGAACCATTGGAAGAAATTCATCGTTTGTTTAATATTATGGAAGGCATTACCAGAAGGCCTGAGCCCTGTGTTTGCATGGTCGGCATGATGGCCCAGGAAATGTCTATTGAGAGTCCTGAATTTCGCGAAGCTTGCGCCCTCGAACTTGAAGTCTGGACAGAAATGTTCCGTTCACGCCTGCAGTCAGCACAAAAACAGTTAAAACCCGCGGTTAAATTCGACCCGGACCAAGTTGCTTGGTTTCTCAATAGCGTCTGGCAAGGCTCAATACTTATCGGCAAAGCACGACAATCTGCCCAGATGATCCGTTCCAATATAAAATTGGCCAGGGCTTATGTTGATTCACTTTTTAATATTAAAAAAACACAAAGTAAATGAAAGGAAAAGCCATGAATGACACAAAATTGAACAAGTTTATCGCTCTTTACTTAATACCATCATCTGTGATGGCTGATTGGGCTAAAACCGATCCGAATGCCAGAAAGTCTACTGAAGAAAAAATGAAGGCAGAATGGCAAAAATGGATGGGCGATCATGCAAAGATGATCACTCTTACAGAAGCTGGGGGCAAGACCAAACGGGTTACGGCTAGCGGTATATCTGACACCAAAAATGATATTTGCTTGTATTCATTCATTGAAGCTGAATCACACGAGGCTGCGGCAAAAGCCTTTGAAAATCATCCGCACCTGCAAATCCCACAATCTTCAATCGAAGTGATGGCAGTCAGGGCAATGTGATGAAATAACTTAAAAAAGGGAAGATCTAGATTGAATAATGGAGATAATCATATGAACCTTATAGAAAAACCAAAACTTGTAAATTGGCCATCAACACATTATCTTTATGTAGAAAAAATCGGACCTTTCTTGAAAACTGCGCCCCAAGCATGGCAAAAGCTACAAAGCCAAGTTCCTGAAATTCTGAATAATAATAAAATTACAGGATATATGAGTCTTTATAAAGCAAGGGACAAAATGATTTACCGTGCGGGTGTTACCCTATCTGAGGCACCAAAAGAATTACCTAAAGAGGTTAAGTATACAAAGTTTAAAGGCGGTAAGTACGCCAAATTTGTCTTAAAAGGGTCTTATTCAGATCTACCGGAAGCCTGCGGCCACGTCTATGAAATTGTCACTAATCAAAAGTTAAAATTACGAAATAATTTTAATATCGAAAGCTATGTCAATGATCCAAGGAAAACACCCGAAAAGGATTTAATCACTGAGATATTAATTGCTATTGCTTAAAAGTCATTTTAATTTTTAGTTTTATCCAAAAGAGGATGAGGTGTTTGCAAGGTAACCTCCATAGCGCTCTTATCGAATAAGGAGTTAAATGGTAAAAGAAATTATTGCCATCGACAGCTACATCGCTCAATTTCCTAAAGAAGTACAAGTTTTACTAGAAAGAATGCGAACAACTATTCGGAAGGCAGCACCAAATTCAACGGAAACTATAAGCTACAGGATGCCTGCATTTAAGATGGGTGGAATATTGGTCTGGTTCGCTGCCCATAAGAATCACATTGGATTTTATCCCCGCGAACAAACGATAAAGTCTTTTATAAAAGAGCTTGAGCCGTATAAAAAATCCAAAGGTTCTGTGCGGTTTCCATTTGATGAGCCATTGCCACTTACTCTCGTACGGAAAATAGTAGAATTCCGTGTAAAGCAAGAATCAGCGAAAAAGAAATAACTTTTCTCTAGAAAATAATCCCCAAACCTGGTTCACTCAATTCTTAAGCTAAATGGTTTTTAATAAACGAAATAATTAAGTTCCTATGGGGATTTGCTCCTGCATGTGTAATTACACCTAAAATCCTATGACTATACCTCGGTATCATTGTTTTTATTTAGCCCTGCCGTATGATATTAAAATGAGATTTTTATCAATTGTCAAGAAGGATGGCAAGCAAAAAGATCCGATCTCAATCGTACGTAAGGGCTATCAAGCTTATGTAGATAAAGATCGCGTCGCAATTGAGGCTCTCATTAGCGATGATTTTCATTTTACAAGCCCTTTGGACAATCGCATCGATCGTGAAGCCTATTTCAAGCGCTGCTGGCCGAATAGCGAGACGATTGCAGGATTTGAATTTTTCCATTTAACAAAAGACGGAGAGCGCGTATTCGTTACCTATGAAGGGCGAAACACAAACGGCAAGCACTTCCGTAATACTGAGGTGCTAACGGTGCGCAATGGTAAGATCATCGAAGTCGAAGTCTATTTTGGTTGGTCTATCCCGCACAAGGCGGCAATGGGGGGCTTTATTGATGAATAATTCGAATAGCAGCGGATTACTTTCATTCTTTTATATAAAACTTAGGAAAGTAAGATGAAAAATCAGAATTTCACCACTACTTTTACGGTAGACCAAACTCCTCAGCATCCGGTCAAATTTATTTTGGTAAGTGTTTTTGCGTTTATTGCCAGCGTATGGGCAACAGCTTATTTCTCTCACTCAATGAGCGGCGGTATGGATATGCCCGGCGGCTGGACAATGTCAATGATGTGGATGCAAATGTCCGGCCAGACTTGGTTTTCGTCGGCTATAAGCTTTTTGATCATGTGGATGGCCATGATGGTGGCCATGATGATGCCATCTGTGCTGCCGATGTTTTTAAAAACACGGCGTCATTGGGCTTCTCTTTGCTATATGACATTGGGGTACTTTACCATTTGGCTGGTAGCCGGTATTGGAATTTATGCGATTGGGATGGCGTTTGCGGCAGTTGCTATGCGCTCAGATTTATTTAGCCGCTCCATTCCTTTGCTTTCAGGTTTATTGTTGATTATCTCTGGAGCAATTCAATTCACACCCTGGAAAATGACACATCTGTTACAATGCCGTTCCCTCTTTGGATGTGCCGTTTCATACCCTCAAGAGGAGAGAAGTTTTTGGCTCGGCTGCAAACAAGGTGCGGCATGTTGTGCCTGCTCTGCCTCTCCTATGGCGGTCCTGATAGTTCTTGGTATTATGAATCCGATCGTAATGATTGTCATTGCGATTGTCATTGCTGCGGAAAAGCTTCTTCCGTGGCCTGACATTGTCGCACGACTGGTTGGCATTTCGGCAATGATTGCGGGTATTGTGATTTTAAGTACGGTTTTCTTGCAGCCAAGTCATCACAGTTCTATGGAAAAAAGCTCAAAAGTTATGAGTAACATGTAAACCAAGATCTAAGAAAAGGGAGGATAATATGCCGAGAATCAAAACCGTCAACGGAATTGAAAACCGTAAGGTCGTTTCGCAAAGAGAATGGCTCATCAAGCGCAAGAAACTTCTGGTGAAAGAAAAGAAGCTCTCAAAACTACGCGATGAATTAAATCTTCAGCGTCGCAGGTTGCCTTGGGTCAAGATAGAAAAGGAATACGTCTTCAACGGGCCGACAGGCAAAATGACACTCGGCGATTTGTTCTGCGGCAAAAGCCAGCTACTTGTTTATCACTTTATGTTCGGACCAGGTTGGGGTCAAGGTTGTGCGCATTGTTCGTTTTGGGCCGACCATTTCGACAGCGTGAACTTTCACATTGGACAACGCGACACAACTTTCGCTGTCGTTTCCCATGCACCGCTGGCTGAAATTAAGCCATTTAAGAAGCGCATGGGCTGGAAATTCAAATGGTTTTCCTCATTTAAGACGGATTTCAATTTTGATCTCAACGTGTCGTTTACGCCGGAGCAACGAAAAAAGGCACAAGCTATTTACAATTATGCTCCCTTGGAGAGGGACATGGACGAGCGTGAAGGCGTTAGTGCATTTTACCGTGATAATAACGGGGATATTTACCACACCTACTCGTCTTATGAGCGGGGGATTGACTTGATGAACACTACCTACAATTTCCTCGACTTGACCGCCAAAGGCCGAGACGAAAATCCCAAAGCCCCGCAGGATTGGGTGCATTATCACGACAAATATAAACCAACCAAATGAAAGCAATGACAAATCATAAAACCTGAACACGTGAAAGTAAAAAAAGATGAAGGCTGTCAAAATTCCTATAAAAATTAGTGGTTTTATACGTTATGTTTTATGATTAATTTTTGAAACTTATCGTATTGTTTTTCTTTTGGTAATACGGCGATACTTCGTAATCTATGCTCGTTCCAGAAATTGCTTTGCCGTGGATTTTTAATATTCTGAATGTAATCAATAATCCGTTGGTCTAGTTTGAGTAGATTAAGCATTTGATGTATCCTGACACGGGAAACCCCAAGTTGCTGGCCAACTTTTTCCATTGTTTGAAAGGCCGAATCTTCATACATTTTTTGATATTTCAAAGCAATGGTGATCGGATTCGGTTTACAAACAATCGGCCTATGCTCCCTTAAAAGCCGTCTGGTGATGCGTTTATCGGTACTAATGCCATAAGGAGCCTTGCCTTCAACAATCTGTAACTGCTTGTCTTTATTGAAGATAAAGTGTATAGGGACATGTATTGTGATCACCTTAGGGGTTCGCTCAGTTACAGGACTGGGGAGTTTTTAAATAAAATGGCCATCTAGAATTTTTAGATGGCCATTTTATTTAAAAAGCTTACGGGGGAGAGAGGGCTCGAATAGAGGCCCGCTTAGGGAATGCGACCTTATGGGAGCATTCCCTGGGGCGATGACCGACTGGAGTGAGGCCGAATCCAGACATACTTCCATAATTTCGGCCGAACGCAAGGAGACCTCGAGCCCTCGCGGGGGAGCCATTCATTAAAAAATCTGTAAGTTATTGAAATATAATGACTTACAGATTTTTTTATCTTCTATAAAGTTTAGAACTTAACGCTTGCATGTATAACGTTAATATGGTATTCTCTAAATAATTATGATTGTAACATTTCTTTCGGAATCAACCAGCGACATATATCATGGCCTGGAATCCAAACAGGCCAGGAAGATACCGCAAACTATTTGGAAAGTCGCCCAACGAAAGCTGGATTTACTTAATGCGGCGCATTCTTTGAATGATTTGAGAATACCAACGTCGAATCACCTTGAAGCTCTTAAAGGAAAAATTAAAGGTAAATATAGCATTCGTATAAATGATCAATATCGTTTAGTTTTTGAATTTAGAGATGGAAATGCTTATGAAGTTGAAATCATTGATTATCATTAGGAGGTTTTTATGATTCCCAAATACCGTATACCTGTTCATCCTGGGGAAATTTTATTAGAAGAGTTCATTTTGCCTAAAAAAATGTCACAAGTGGAGCTTGCGAGAAAGATCAAAGTCCCCATTCAGCGTATTAATACGCTGATCAATGGTAAGCGGGACATGACGCCTGAAACGGCTATTTTACTGGCACAGTTCTTCAAAACAAGCCCTGAGTTTTGGATGAATCTTCAAACTCAAAGAGATTTAGCCCAAGCTCAACATCGTTTAGCCTTAAATTAGCCGACCTGTTGCAACATTTTGGTAAGAGGCTTGAGTCTAGTCTTAGTTTATAATAATCCATCGATCTGCGGATTTAGCCTGTGTAAGTCCTAAAATGACCTCATAGAAAAAGTTCGGATTTTGGGGGTGACCGGGGAGCCATTAACAAGAAACCCGCCTTTTAGGTGTGTTTTCTTGTTTATGTTTCTTTTTTATATTGAAATTCCGGATGAAATTGGTAATATATGGTTGTTTGAAACACCGATACCCCCTTGTCGGTTTCTGTAGTAAAAATTTCCCCCTCGTTTATTTACCCACCATCAACGAAAGGAAAAATTATGAATTTAAACAATGTCAACATCATGGGCAATCTGACAAGGGACCCGGAAATGAAATGCCTTCCATCAGGGAAAACAGTATGCAGTCTTTCTATAGCCAATAATCGCGTGTTTATGAAAAACGGCGAGAAAACCGATGAAGTATCCTATTTTGATGTAGATGTATGGGGTATTACCGCGGAAAATTGCGCCAAATATTTGACCAAGGGTAATGGCATTATTGTGGAAGGACGTCTGCGTCAGGACCGCTGGGAGAAAGACGGCAAGCCACAAGCCCGAGTCAAGATCACGGCCAGTGCTGTCCATTTTTTACCGAAGAAGCAAAACCATAATACATCTGAGCAACCCGCATCTGTATCTTCTGAGGATAGGATGTCCGAAGCACAGGCAGTGATGGTCGATTTGCCTGAAGATATCGTTTGGGAAGAATAGCCGTAGGGTGTGTAGCAAGCCAACCTTCCTAACACCGGGTGTTAGGAAGGTTTTATAGCTCTCGGTAACGAAATAGAATGATTTGTCCTGCATAAATTTGCACCATTTTTTATTAATAACTGCAATTTTCTTCCTTAGTTGGGTCTTAGATACGATGGTTTTTTCATAGTCCTTATTATTTATGGTAAAATAATAGATCTATAGCAAAGTTCTAGGAAAAGAATAACAATTCAAGTTTTCTCCTTATAATTAGAGAAAATATCATGGTTAAAATATTAAAGATTTTTTTGTGGTGTGGAGTAATATTGATTTTCATTATCGGCCTCATTCATGTGATCGATGCAAAAGACAGCTTTAGCGATGCAGTTTATAAGGGGTGGCTTTTTTATGCCAATGGCCTTGCGGCGGTAATTTCTGCTATTGGTATATATCGTAAAAATGCTTGGGGTTGGAATCTTGGACTTATGATTGCTGTAGGTTCAATGGGTGGTTACATTGCCAGTAGAACTGTTGGATTACCTTTAATCCCGCCTGAGCCCGACGCATGGTTTGAACCGCTTGGGATTGCAGCAATGACCGCTGAGACATTGTTTATATTAGTTTTTATGATCAAACAGGTAAATAAACAGTGAAATCTTATTATTTAAAATTAACAAATAAAATTACCCTGGCTTTTGTAGTTCTTGGATTAGCTATTGCCATAGCGGGAGGAATTGGACTGCATTATCTTGATGGGATCCGTCTTTATCAGCTCCAGTTTGAAGACGAATGGGAAGAATACCAACGCATGGTTATTGCTGACGATGTTCTTAAAGAAATTTCAACCGATATCAGTGCTTGGCAGGCTGGGATGCTGCCTGTAGCTCAATTAAAATCCAAATCGTATGAACTAATTCGCATACTATCATCATGGTCGCGAAATGAGCAAGAAGAAGAAAAAATAGTAGATTTCAAAAGTCATGAAAAACAAGAAGCAGATTTACTTGCTCCGGCAAGGCAGGCTTTCCTTAACTTGACTAAAACCATTGCTGCTTTATACCCAAAGCCAACACCTAAAACAACAGCTTCCCTAATACATTCATTAAACCAACTACAGGCAGCAAACCAACCTTTACGGGAATTTTATTTTGACAGTATTAAGGTTTCTTTAGGAAAAGCTAAGAAGGTCCGTTTTAAAGTAGAAAGCGGGGGAGCTTATTTTATTGGAATAGTCACCTTGTTTCTTTTGGGGATCAGTTCGTATAGTATTAAAATATTGCAAAGACAAACTAAGCAGTTAATGGAGCAAGAACGTCAAATAGCTTCAGTGGCCTTGGTCCAGCAACTAGCTCATGAAATACGCAATCCTTTAGGTATAGTCAAAAGCGCTGCCAGCGTTATTGCCAAACGATCAACGGGTGAGGTAGTCGATTTAGCTAAAGATATATCTTCAGAAGTAGAACGGGTTGATGGGTTATTGACCGATCTGTTGCATCTTCACCGTGGAGATAATAAACCCAAGGTTCTGACAGATGTTTCAGCATTGGTTTTGAGGGTCACAAAATTGTTTGATTCAAAAGTTCGTGCGGCAGATTTAAGACTGGATGTTTATAATAAAGCATCCGGTGTTCTTTTGCCTTGTCATCCGGAGGCCATCAAGCAGGTGTTGATGAATTTATTGCTTAATGCCATAGAAGCCTCCAGTAAAAATAGTTCCATTGAATTCGTGATGATGGTCGTGGGGCAGGAGCTTATGCTGCAGGTACGTGATTATGGAAGCGGGTTGGATCCCAAAGAGAAACAAAAGATCTTCGATTTGATGTACACTACCAAACCTTATGGATTCGGGATCGGGTTAACGGTTGTCAAACGTATTATAGATGATCATGGCGGAAGGATCGAGGTCAGTAATCCTCCTCCTGGCGGGACAGCATTCACCATATATTTACCCATGAGGGATTGAAATGCCGCAAATATTGATTGTAGATGATGAAGATCGACTCTTACGGGTCTTGCGGTTAGGGCTGCCTGAACATGGCTTTAAAGTATTGACAGCATCTAATGGCCAGGAAGCTTTGAAAATCCTTTTTGACAAACAGGTTGATGTTGTCGTTACTGATATACGGATGCCGATCATGGATGGGGTAGAGCTTATTTATGAAATGGAACGATTGGATATAAAACTGCCGATCCTGGTGACGACCGCTCATGCGGACATTGATACAGCAATTAAAGCCCTAAAACATGGCGCTTGTGATTATATCCGAAAACCATTTAGCGTTGAAGAGCTTGTCGAATCAGTCAAAAAAGCTATAGAAAAAGTATCAAGCCTCCGGGCGACTACTTCTAATGATTTTGATTTACAATCCCAAGTAGATTCAAAAGAAAAAGAAGCTATTCAAAAAGCCCTCAATGCCGCTCATGGCGTTAAAGTAGAAGCCGCGCGTTTATTGGGAATTTCAGAACGTAATCTCTGGTATAAACTCAAAAAATACGGCCTATAATTCTTTCCTGCAGAATTTTGCGTAGTTTTTGTCCAAAACTGCAATATCCTTCCTTAATTTGTGCCCTCACAATCATATTCAACTATCTTAAGCAGCTGCCATCTTGCTAAACTGTGTTCATGAGAACAGTTGATGCATTAGTTATTGGCGCAGGACCAGCTGGAACATCTTGTGCCCTAGGTCTTGCTAAACGAGGGCTGAAGATCGTTATTATTGATAGATCGAACTTCCCCCGGCATAAGACATGCGGTGGTTTTATTGGCCCTGAAAATGAAGTATTGTTGTCTGATTTAGGGATTTGGTCAAAACTTTTAGAAGAAGGGGCTTGCATCATTGAAGAGTCATTAATTACTTCTTCTAAAGGGGCGCATACGGCCATACCAATAGATGGTGTGGCTTTAGGCGTAAGCAGGAAGATGTTGGATTCTCTTTTGGTCGATCGCGTTAAAAAAATGGGTATTGAGGTGTATGAGGGGGCTGTGGCTCGGAGTATATACAACAATAGTAAGGAATTTGAAGTAACAATTGACCATTATGGGAACAATAAAGAATTTAAATTGCGGGCCCGTCATGTGATTGATGCCAGCGGCCAACATTCTCCATCCGCAAAATTGGAAAAAGTACAATTCGGTATCTGTGCTATATATCAGGGAATACCTCAATCATTTAGAAGAGTGATGCTTCATTGCTGTGAAGGCGGGCATGTGGGCATCAATCCTTTTGAGAACAATCAGGTCAATGTCTGTTACGTGGTTGACTCTAAATATTTTAAAGCTAATGGGCAAGATCCCGAACGTGTACTCATGTGTTGGATCAAGAAAAGTCCGGAATTGCAAAAAGTGATGATCGGGGCCATGAGGATATCTCCTTGGAAGGCAGTTCAAATTCCTGTAAGAAATTCAGTTATTCACTATGAAAATGGCATATGGCGGGCAGGGAATTCTTCTGCCTTGATCGATACTATTATGGGAGCAGGAATTAGCGTGGCATTACAAAGCGGACAGTTATTAGCCCGCTCAATAACGGGATATGGTCATGATGTAGAAAGGCTTAGGGCCTACACTTATGAATATCAAAAACATTTTGGGGCACAACGACGTTTGGCCAACCTTTTTGGTAGTTTCGCTCATTACCCTTGGGCTGCGAATATGATCATCCGATTTTTGGATATTAATAAAAGATTCAGACGAACAGCAATGATCTATTCTCGTCCAAGGCTTGTCACCAAAAGCCGGACAGGGTTTAAAAAGGAGGTAGCGATTGAAGTCTAGGATAATAGGTGTCGAAACGGCTAATCCTTCATTACGTAAAGACCAAAAAGAACTTATCGAATTAATGATGGCCCAGGATTATTCAGAGCGAAGTAAGAAATTTTATAACCGTTTCCTTTCTGATCCAGGGGTTCGCTCACGGACATTTGGTTTAGACCGAATGGAAGTATTGGCCACTGAAAATTGTGATGAATCTTCTTTACGATTTGAAAAAATGGCAACCCAACTGGCGGTGGATGCCGGCAGGAAATGCCTTAAATCAGCTGGACTTGACTCTCAGCAAATTGACGGATTAATTATTACGACCTGTACAGGTTATCTGTGTCCTGGTCTGACATCTCATGTAGGTGAAATTCTTGGTATCCGTCAGGATATTTTTATTTTGGATATTGTCGGTCACGGATGCGGGGCAGCGGTTCCTGGTTTACGGGTTGCCGACCAATTTTTATCGACAAAAGAGAAAGCAAATGTCTTGTTTATCGCAGTCGAAGTTTCATCCGCGACCTTTGTCCATGGGGAAGCCATTGATTTAATTCTGTCCAATTCCATTTTTGCTGATGGCGCGGCTGCTTGCATTGTCACGAACCAAGAAAAGCAGGGATGGCAATTGGAAGGTCACGGATGCTTACTTGTTCCTGAACAAAGAGAGCAATTAAGATTTAAGACGGTTAACTCTAGATTGAACAATGTTTTAGGCAAGGATGTCCCTCAAATTGTCGCCCGCGGGGTTAAAGAATTATTATCACGGATGAAAATCACTCAGTTACCGGACACCTTGGTATTCCACCCCGGCGGACGATTGATTTTAGATACTTTACAACAGGAATTAAATATCAATCCTGTTTCTTTGGAGGCTAGTCGATATATCCTGGCCGAATACGGAAATATGTCTTCACCTTGCGTCTTGTACATCCTGAAACGATTAATGGATACAAAAAAATTCGTAGATGGCACCCCAGCCTTAATGGTGAGTTACGGCGCAGGTATGAGTATCAACGGAGCATGCTTACGTTGGACAGAATAAGATTAGAAAGGAAAATTTAATGGATCATATGGAAATAATGAAACAAGTCGGTTTTGATAAGTATTTTCATACAGATTCCTGGGAAGAAGCTAATAAATCCTTTTTTAATCAATTAGCGCCTAAATATGACCGGCTTAATGATGTTATTTCTTTAGGGCAGCAACAAGAATACAGGGATTCGGCCATTAATGATTTAAATTTAAAACCAGGGATGCGTGCTTTAGATGTCTGTACTGGCAGTGGTGACATGGCTATTTATATGAGCCAAAGATGTAAAGGATTACGCATTGACGCGGTGGATGTGGCTGAAGCGATGTTAACATTAGCAAAAGAAAAGGCTGAACTTTTGGATTTAAGAAATATAAATTTTTATGAGGCAAGTGCCTTGGACCTGCCTTTTGCAGATAACAGCTTTGATGCAATCATGATGTGTTTTGGCCTTCGTAATTTAAAAGACATCCAAGGGGGGCTTAAAGAAATGTATAGGGTTTTAAAACCAGGCGGGATATTTACAACTTTAGATTTAGGTAAACCAGAAGGTAAATGGCAGAGAAGTCTTTATCAAATTTACTATGAAAATTTAATGCCATGGTTGGGAAAGAATGTTTTTCACCGCAATGAATATAATTCCTTTGCTTATTTAAGCATTTCCAATAAATATTTTCCTGATTCTAAAAGAATCATGAACATGATGGCCCTGGCAGGTTTTAGGGATATATTTGATAAAAAATATATGTTAGGCGGGATTGCTCAACAGGGTGGGCAGAAGTGATTGGAAAAACAGCACTGATTTCAGGGGCTTCTTATGGGATTGGTTTAGAGTTGGCTAAATTAATGGCCAGCAAGGGGCATGATCTTGTTCTATTGGCTCGTACAAAGATGAGGCTTTGTGAAATACAAAAAAACCTCCAGGATGAATATGGGATCGAGGTTTATGTGATTGTCTGCGATCTATCGTTGCCTAATGCTTGTGAAGGTGTTTATCAAAAAATTAAAATGATGGATTTAGAAATAGATATTTTGATCAATAACGCTGCCATCGGGGATTGGGGCTTGTTTGTTGATTCTAATATGGAAAAACAAAAACAAATGCTTCAATTAAATATTGCAGCTTTGACCGATTTAACCCGCCTTTTTCTTCCAGGAATGGTCAAACGAAGGACTGGGAAGATCATGAATATAGCTTCAACCGCAGCTTTTCAACCCGGACCATTGATGGCTGTTTATTACGCATCAAAAGCCTATGTCCTTTCATTCTCATCAGCACTTGCCCAGGAATTAAAAGGTTCAGGAGTCACCGTGACTTGTCTCTGCCCAGGACCAACCGCAACGCATTTTCAAGGTTCGACTTTTCCCAATGAAGTCAGATTAACGGATGGTCAAAGGCTGGCTGATCCCGACGATGTAGCAAAGTACGGTATTAAAGCGATGTTAAAAGGGCAGGTCGTAGCGGTTCATGGAGTCTTAAATAGAATAATGGCCATTAATGTACGGTTTCTTCCTCAATGGATCATCTTGCCGTTAGTACATTTTATGCAGGATCAAAAATGAGGAGGCCCATCTAATGCGTGTTTTCATTGATTTTGATAATACCGTGACCAAAGGTGATGTGCTCAATGAATTGATCGATCGGTATTCTATTAATAAGGATTGGACGGTCCTGGAAAAAGCGTGGGCTTTAGGTGAGGTTACAACTAAAGAATGCTTGTTAGGACAGATGAAATCCATCAGGATCTCCCGGCAAGAACTTTTTAAGTTCTTAAAAAAAGTCCAAATCGACCCTAATTTTACAAAGCTTATTGAGTTTTTACGATATAGAGATATCGAGTTTAGTATTGTCAGCGATAATTTTGAACCGTTCATCCAAGTTATTTTAGAGGATAACGGCATTAAAGATTTTCCTATCTTTGCAAATCATTTGAAGTTTTATAAGGACCGTTTTTTTCCTTCATTCCCGTATCAAAATCCTAATTGCTCCTTTTGCGCGCATTGTAAAAAAGTGCATTTTATGAATGATCCTCACTCCAAGGGTAACCCGGTTATTTATATTGGTGACGGTCGATCAGATATTTGCGCGGCCAAGGAAGCGGACATAGTTTTTGTGAAAGACACCCTTTTAGAATATTTTAAAAAGCATGGTCTTTCTTGTGTTGAATTCAATGATTTGGGAACCGTGTATGAATATATGAAGGAACAGATCGATGGGTTAGTACGTTGTCAGTGACAGGGTTGCTTCGTTATCTAAATGAAGGAGAGAGAGTATGGAACAGGTTTTATCAAAAAAATCAAAGGCAGTTTCTTACGCGTCCCATGTGAACCCTCAATGGGTGAGGCTTTTAGACCTATTAGAAATGAATGTCACCTATGAGCGCTGTGAGGGGGTTGAGCTATTTACTTCTGATGGTAGATGCATCCTGGATTTTTTATCCGGATTCTGTGTTTATAATGCCGGGCATAATCATCCGGCCATCATTGCTGCGTTAAAAGATGAGCTTGATAAAAAAGGCCCAGTGATGTTGCAGAGCCATATTCCGGAATTAGCTGGTTTGGCTGCGAAAAGATTATGTGACCTGTCCGGCGGTCAATTGACCCGAGTCGTCTTTTGTAATTCTGGCTCTGAAGGGATCGAGACGGTCATCAAATTCTCCAGGGCGTGTACAAAAAGATCAGGCTTATTGTATTGTCATGGAGCCTTTCATGGGCTGACATGCGGGGCTTTGTCCTTGATGGGGGACCCATTATGGAAGAATGATTTTGGACCAATGCTCCCGGGCGCCGAAGCAATTCCATTTAATGATCTTAAAGAATTGGAAAAAAAGCTGGCTACAAGGAAATTTGCCGCTTTTATTCTTGAGGCTATTCAGGCTGAAGCAGGGATAAGGCTTCCGGCAGGAAATTATCTGCAAGAGGTGCAACGATTGTGCCGTCGCTATGGGACGCTTTTCGTACTAGATGAAGTGCAGACCGGTGTCTGGCGCACGGGCCCTTTTTTAGCGGCCCATCATTATGGCATCCAACCGGACATGGTGGTCTTGGCAAAGGCCTTAAGCGGTGGTTTAGTGCCAGTGGGGGCTGTACTGATGTCAGATAAAATTTCAGATTCGGTCTTTAGTTCAATCAAAAAAGCGAACATCCATGATTCGACTTTTAGCGAGAATGCCTTGTCCATGCGAGTTGTCTTGGCTACACTTGATGTTTTAGAAGAAGAACGCTGGGGAGAAAGAAGTTTCGCTTTAGCAGTAAATTTACGGGATCAATTAAGTGCTGCTTTAGCCCCCTATGAGATGTTCAAGGCTGTACGCGGGATAGGCATGTTCACAGGTATTGAATGGCAGGCACCAAAACATATGCGCCGCAGGGTTCCTTTTGAAACCCTAAAACATATCCATCCAGCTATTTTTGGTCAATTGTTGATCATGCAGTTATTTCGTGAAAAAGGGATCATTACCCAAATTTGCGGTAATGATTTTATGGTGCTTAAGGTTGTACCACCGTTGATCACGACATCAAGCCAGATCGACTATTTTGTCAATGCCATCACTGAGCTGGCTGATATGATCCATAACTCAGATGCTATTTGGAATGAGGCGATCGGCCTTATCCGTAGAACGATCATTTGAAAAAATAGGAATACATAGAATGATGAGCGCAAATTCAGTTTATGTGATGGCTTTTTTTTTGAGTTTTATATTTTTATCTCTGGAACTATTATTAGCAATTTTGCTATCGGTGCTTTTTTTTTCCCCGTTTTTTGCCATATCCTTTGCATTTTTGGGCTCAAGCTTAGCAGGGGTCTTTGTATCCTTATCGAATTCTCAAAGATCAGTTGTTGATATCAGGTCGAGGTCATTCGAATATCTTTGCCTTTTAGGAGGGGGACTGCTTCTTTTTACCCTCATTATCAGTCATTTTCATTGTGTTAATGCTCGATTGGAGTTTGGTCAAACAGGCCTATCAGCAGTAAAGGATGCCTATTGGGACAAGTTATTGATCAATACGATGAGCCATTCCATGGTCGTTGGATTGATCTGCACCGTGATCTTCTTTTGTATAGGTATCCTGTATTCTCAAATCTATAAACTTCATTCGCTGGACGCCCCACGGATATATTTTTTTGATCTTTTAGGAGCTTCTTTGGGGTGTATTTTTGTGACACTGGGTTTAAATTATATTCAATTGAGTTCAGCGTTGATCGTATTGGCCTTTTGTTCATTTTTAATGGCTGCTGTTAGGGCAAGGCATGAAAGCCGTTTGAGAAAATGGAGAGCTGTAGTTTATCTTATTTTCTGTTTGTTCATTTTACTGATCAACATGAGAACAGATGTTTTTGAGATCAAAATGAAAGTCACGGATGCGTTCAAGGCAAGAGGTATGGATTTTAATGAAACTTGGCATCGATGGAATGCCTATTCAAGGGCTTCATTATTTGTCGGCGGCACTTTGAAAAGGGACCGCAATATTTATGCATTTTCCATCGTCAACGGGGAAGGGTATATTTACCCCTTCATGATCGAAGATCCTTATTATCTTAAGCCATTCAGTTATTTTCAGCCTACGACACTTGGTTTTTTATTAAAGAAGCCTGAAGATATCCTGATCTTAATGGCAGGTGCAGGCAAGGATATGATCGAGGCCTATAGTTATTCCCTAGGGACATCGGACATTACGGGAGTTGAGTTGAATCCTAATGTTGTCAAGATGGCCAGGGATGTTCCAGGTTACCATTTAGATGAGTTTTTTGCCAAGAAGAACGTTCATTTGGTCCTCCAGGAGGGACGGAGCTATGTGGAATCAACAAATAAGAAATTCGATACCATCATTCTTTCATACAATGGGGCTTCCTCAAGCCAATTCTTAGGTGTGTCGGGCGCGACCACGCAATACCTTTATACGAAAGAAGCCTTTAAGAGCTATTTAAGGCATTTAAAACCAGGTGGGACCATTGGTGTCAGTTATAGCAGGAAATTAAAGGTCACGGCCCTGGCCCGCGCCGCATTAGAAGAATCAGGATATGATCATGTTGCTAATAAATTCATTGTGATGGCCCCACAGCAG
>CAZASA010000026.1:0-28570 GCA_964487685.1 uncultured Planctomycetales bacterium | reverse complement strand
GCCGTCAGGCTATAGCTTTAATATTAAATACCAGGAATTAAAGATCACCGATGAGCTCTTCGACACGGATGTGGCCAAAACAGATTACGAAAAGGTCTATTTAAAAAGGATCAAGGAAGAAAAGATCACGATGGGTCTTGGGAACAGGGGAGGCGCCTATATCTTTATCAGTGATGAGGGCAATGTCGCCGCCCATGCCTTTTTATCAAAGAACTTCCCATTGACGAATATCTATAACGAGAATTTTGCTGGAGAACTTGACCAGCGGCTTAAATATGATCCTTTGGCCGTGGCGCTAAGAGAGATCGGATTGGATGCGGTATTAACGATCGCCCAACAAAAACGTCCCAATATCCGTGCCCGTTCGATCGAAGCCAATAATATGTTCCTGGCTGTGACCGATATTGTGGAAGACCAGGAATTAAGGGAGTACGTGTATCACGAATTGACCATATTATTAGAGGACAGGTCCAAAGAAGCCAATCAGCCCCGAGATGGCCCGGCAGCAGCTCAGACCCAAGCCATGACCTGGGAATCGTCCTGGGAAGAGGTTCAACAACTATCGGTATTTACCGAGCTTCGAGAAGAAAAAACGAAGAAGGCTAAAGGGTTTGAACGCAAGAATCCCGGAGTAGCCTTGCCGGCTGGGTCTTTGACCAATGAATTTGACCATATTGACCATGTGGTCAGGGCAGTTCAGGCATTAATGAGAGGGGATTTTGAATATATTTTAAGCCAGACGGTGGAAGGCCAGGAAGGCACACCAGTGTCAGCTGAAGCAAAAGCGCGGTTATTTGAAGTTTTAGGTAAATGGCGTTCTATAGCATTAAGTCAGGTAGGTTCAGATGAGGATAGGAGACAGGCGTTTGAGTTATTGTCAATGGCCCATGATATTGGAAAGATCCCGCCACGCAAAGATCATCATATTAATGGCGCAAGAATTATTGAAAACAGGTTCTTTAGAGAACTGGAAGAGCTTGGATATCAATTTAGTCCTGCCGTTAAAAAGGTACTTACTCTTCTTGTATTTCACCACATGGATATAGGTGAGATTTGTACCGCGGCTAGATTGCCAGGTAAGACCAAAACTGATCTTGAAAAAGCCAAGAAATTCTTAACCAGCCTACTTAAAGATATTGAAGAAGTAAAAGCTGATTATGGATTTGTGATCACGTGTATTGCTATTAATACACTTGGTGATGTGGCGCAAGGAACGGCGTTGGTTAAGGGCCGCGCTTTTGGATTCCTCAAGGTTAGGGATATAACGAGTCAGTGGGAAGAAATCTTGAAATACCTCAACAAGGATTATCTGGCCAGTGTTTTGAGGGTCCTGAATAAAAAATTGTTGGATTCTATTCAAGTTGAGGTGGGGCTACATACGGATGGCAGTGCGGCTTGGGCCAAGGGCAAGCCCGAATTAGTGAGTATGGCAGGGATCATTATTGAAAACGACTTCTTGCCCACCCTTGATGATATGCACGTTCTTTCACAGGTTCGTGCTCAATGGCCTGAGGCAAGCATTGGTTTCTTTACACCGGATGCCAAAACAGCCAGAGAAGCTGCTTCTGCCGGCGCCGATGTCCTTATTCATACCGGAAGAGTTGCCTTGAGTGCGGAAGATATATTGGCTATTCATCGGGATTTCCCGCATGTCAATATCCTGCATCAAATGGATGCCAAGGGCGGCGGTCTGTTATCCAGGGTGGAATCAGATGTGGCCGCAGGATTTGACGGCATTGTTCTTAAGACCTTTAATGATACAGTGGTCGCTCTTAATGGAGAAGGATCTTCACTCGCAGATTTACGCAAGAGATATCCTCAGCTAGTGATCGTTGTGGCTGGCGGAATCTGGGGAGATCGCTTCACACCAGCAATAGCAGAAACAATGCCGTTAAATTTCATTGCTGCGGCTGGATTCAAGGCCGAATCGGTAGATACATTTGCTTCTCTCATAAACGGATATCGCCAGAAAGTCTCTCTGGATCGTTTAGCCCAAAACACATATATCTACGCCCCAGCTTCTCAAGGCATAGTGATTTCAGATATCCCGGTTCAATTAAGTTTAGCGCATACGCCTCTTAAAGAAACTGCTATAGAAATTCAATCCCGTTTGCAGGGAATCATACCTACACAGGATCTGGCTTTGATCCCTGTAGGGAATATTCACACCCATTTATTTGTTGCCAAGGATTTAACGCATACTAAAGCGGCTCCAACCCGTGAGATGTTGGATCAGGAACACGATCGCGTTCTTGCTTCAGGGGTTTTAGCAGGGATTGGAGAGGTTAGATTCCGGGTGAAGGATATTAGATTGATCAAAATGGATGGCGGAATGATCGTGGAATTAGAGGAAGTTCAACCAGGTGTAGTTTTAGCAATTAAGCAAACTGCCCAAAAAGCAGGGTTCTCAGGCACACGGCTTGATAAACCTTTGATAATTTATTGTACGATTGGATATATTAAGAAAGCCACTAATGAGCAATTTAAAGCAGTGGACGTGCTTTTGACCGCCATGGCACAACAATTTAAGAAACAGGAAATATCAACAGGAAAGGTTTTAATTGGGTCACATATCAATCGGCTATGCACAGAACTTCGCAGAGAAATACAATTGCCCCTTCAAGTTAATGATCAGGTAGGCGCGTCTATGCCAATGACGAATGCTAATCATCCACGTGACGGCCCGGCGGCGGAACAAATGCCGTTCCCGGTTGATGTGGTGCAGGCGGTTAAGATGGATGATGTACCGGCGCGGTTCCATATGGAAACCTCCGGGGAAACGACGATCACTTCCAACGGAAACGACTCCATTGAAGACAATGCAAAGCGAGCTGAAAGATTTATCCAAACCCTGCCTGAAGCCTTTAAACAAGCGGCTATTTTGTTGAATCGGGATGTCATTAAAAATCCTATCCCGGATTTTACAGTGACCATCCACGGACGGCCCGGAAAATTGGCCTATACCGATGTCCAAAACAGAAAGATATTTATTCACGTCCTTGCGGACAAGATCCCAGTGTTAGGCCTCGCCTTAATGCTATCCGATGAGCTTGACCATCTTCTCAATCCTGGGACGCCAACCAACGTCGTTCATGGACGGTTTAATATCCGTGCCAATTACAAACCCAACGCAGCAAATACTAGGGCATTAACGGATCATTTGTATGAAGGTCTGGTTGCCGGTGTATATAAGATTGGGCCGAATGTGGATATCGCCATGTTGCAGAAATTACATGAATTGATGATCACTAAACGATATCAAAATATTGTTGCGATCGCGCATCGCATTAATCCCGAATTCGACGTAGAGCTCCTGAGTGCTGTTTATGAATCTAATAAGGACCGTTTTAGAGGAGTTGTTGATTTAACAGACGGGACGCGCGTGATCAATATCAAAAAAGAAAAATCTGAGTTGGACGAGCTTAAAGATGAAAAGGATTGGGAGGATAGCCATCATGTCCAACGCGGGACCACCAGGCGTATCGATACGAATAATCTACTTGATTATTTATCCCAGACGCTGAAGATAGGCCCGGCCTATATCATTGATTCCGTGGTCATAGATAATCAAGTCCGCTTACGGCATTTTTCTGAAGGGGAATATGAAAGTAATCTGCATGTCCCCGAAGAGTTTGGCGATTTCATGGAGCTTTATATGTTGGCCGGTATGGGTAAGGATAAGCCGGAAGATAGAGATAGGTCAGGCGATCGGGAGGTTATCAATAATGTGATGAATACCATCCTTTTCGGGAACGCGAGTGATATTGAAAGCGAAGTTAAGCTTGGTGTCAATATCCTTGGAGAAAGCACCACCCTGCAAAAATTGGGTAATAAAGAAAAAGGGTTCCTTATTTTCAATGAGTTAGGCTTGCCGTATTTGCCGGGCATTGTCTTATCTAAAGACCTTGTCTGGAAATTCTATAAGGCGAACGAGGAACAAAGAGAAGTTTACGCTGTTTTAATTGCCAGCCAATTGGAAGCATTGGGGGTCAAACAGTACGGGCCTCAAGAAGATGAGATCATTGTCCGCAGTAATCCGGAACAATCCATGCCGGGGATATTGAGGTCATTTAATGGAAAGTTCCCTGATCTGATAGGCATGATCGTTAATGCGGCAGAAGCATGGTTTTCTGATACGGCTATGGCGTATAGGCAGCGCAATGGGATGACTGAAGAATTTAATCTAAGGCTGATCATCCAGAAATACGCAAGCGGCAAGAGTAACCAGCGGTTTTATAAAGAACGCTGTGACAAAGGCCAATTACCGCTTCTTTATGCCAGTGGGGTCTTCTCGACAAGGAATCCTAACACTAATGAACGTGAGTTCTCCGGCAGGTTCATTGAGGATGACATCGGAGAGCAGATCATGAGTAATAAGGTCGAAGGAACCGATATCCAGCTCTTAGAATCAATCGCCCCGGATATTTATCGCCAACTTACAAGCGTTGGAGAAATGCTGGCCCAAAGGATTGGCTATCCTGTTGAGGTTGAATTTGTCGTTCATGACGGACAGGTGTTCTTTAATCAACGGCGTTCCTTGAAACTTTCGATCCATGGGACCATTGACCATCTCAAAGAGCAAAAAGATGAACACAAGGTCCCTCTTGCCCGTATTATCCCGCAATTACTGGATGTTTATTCCCGCTTGAACCGTAGGACTATTTACCGGATACGTGAAGATGCCTCTGTAACACCGATCGGGTATGGAAGATTCGCCAGCCCCGGAGCTTTGCAGGGTATTGTGACCTTTGATACCAAAAAAGCAGATGAATTAATGAGCAAGGGCAGGCCTGTGATCGTTGTTGTGACCCCGGAAACAAGAGAATATTTCATGAGGACGATCTTCGATCATTACAACGTCGGGATCATCACGACCTACGGCAATGGCGCTTCCCACGAAGCCCTTTTAACAAGGGCCAGCGGAATCCCTGCCATCATCAATGTCCAGGGCAATATCGAAAATGGCGGATTGGTCCTTAGAGACGGTGCTGTTCTCCGGGAAGGGGAAAACATTGGTATTGACGGTGCTAGAAAAATGATCTTTACGGCTGAAGCCAATATATTAGAAGAAGACAATGTGGTGCTTGAATTAAGTTTCGGGATCAATCTGGAAGACAGAAGGGCCTGGATCAACGCGGCTTATCTGACGCCTGAAGGTAACTTCCTGGAACATGTCACCTATAAATCATTGGTCGAAAAGCATTCCCAGATGAATTTTGATTATGACATGATTGAAAGTTCCCAAGATCAAAAAGAGATCTTCATCCATAACCTGGATAAGCATTTTATCCATTTATTGTTATTGAAAAAAGCAGCTGAGATGAACATCAGCGAACGACAGGTGAACGATGATTCCGATGCTGCCTGGGTTTTGTTACGGAAATTTGCGGCTGAGGAAACACTCACCAAGTATAACCAACGACACCTGTTAAACGGCTGGTCAGAACTGGATGAGGTCCAAAGAGAACTGCTCCTGCAGGATATCGAGAAAACGGATTGGGCTGAGGTGGCGCGATTATACCAACAGCTTATCGTTCATAAAAAACCGGCATCGGCCAAGATAACTGATTTTGATAAAATTCCGCCGATGACAGAACGACGTCCTGAGGCGGCGGCCGTTGGTGAAGCAGTATTACGCTGGGGCGCACTAGAGGGGAAGGCCAAATATGCTGGGATCATTGTCGCGGGTGGTACAGGATCAGGCCTTAAATATCAAAGCGCTGACGGAACACCTTTGCCTAAAGGCATGTTCAAAGCCACACCTTTAAGTGGCAAGAGTTTGTACGAACTATTGATCAATGAGATGCAGGCCGCGTCAGAAGCTTATGGCCACACCAAAATGCACCCACTTGTGTTTATGTTAAGTGAGCAGACACAAGCTCTTACCATGAGTTTCCTTCAGGAATTACCAGAATGGCCGCAGATCAAGGACAGGGTTATCTTTGTCAGACAGAAAGACTTACCCGGATTGATCAAGAATCCAGGAACTGGGCAAGACGGTAAAGCATTCTTAAAGTCAAGGGACCGTATTAATCTGGGTGGCGCCGGACATGGGGATGCCTTTGACTATGTCCTTGATCCCAAGGCTCAGGCGAAGGGTGAAGTTTGGTCTGACACTGAAAAGAGTTTTATTCCGGTCGAGGTGGTTACATGGCTTGAGGACTTCGGGGTTGAATATGTCCAATTTAGTAATGTGGACAATGTCCTTGCCCCATTTGGAGATAAATATTTTGTGGGGGAACATGTGTTAAGCCGTGACTTGGCGATTGAAAAAGAAGGCAGGGCGCATATTTCCTTGGTCATGGTCAAAAAGGTACTTAAGAAAAAGGGGAGTGAGCATAATATAGAATATTATGAGGACCGCCTAGGAAATGTGGTTTTGATAAAAGGCCGCAAAGAATCCATCGATTATGGCGATGCTTCCGATGAGGTCAAGGCAACAGAATATGGGGACCCGAGCATCCGACTAGTGACGATCAGGAGCCTGGCAGGCTCAATTCCGATCGAATATTCGGTGGCATTCAAAACAGACATTGGCCATGATGGCAAGGAAGTTACGATTTATAAATTTGAACGCTCCAGCGGTGAAAAGAAACGTTACGGCATTGAGATGGCCTTTGAAGCCTCAGATGTGTTTGCGGCTATCAAGAAGCGTGACGTGGATTCCGAGGTAGAAACGCCATCCACGGCCAGAAAAGCCCGGTCTGAGTACGCAAAGAAATTGATCAAAGCCGCATTGCCGGAGATTTCTATTCCCGATTCAACAGAAATCGTGCTGCCTACTAGTGCGAAATACATGACCCCGGAAGCCTTAGCCGCGCAATTATCAGCCTTAGAATTCACCGCGCATTTAGCTGAAAATACCGGAATCTTGGTCCACAAAGACTTCAGTAAATTAGAAAGTATCGCATTGGCAAGCAATATCCCTGCCTCGGAAAGAGACGCCTCTTATAAAGGCTGGGCGACGAGGGAAGAAATGCGTCCTAAGATCAGGGCTTATTGGGAGGGGGGCAAGGTCAGGCAGATCCGCAAAAGTGCTACAAGCAGAAAAGAAGACAACATGCTGGTCGATGCTTTCGATGTGATCGTCAAATATTTTAATGAGGCGTTTGGCAGGGATATTTCCGGCCAAAAACTTTATTTCATTGATACAGATGAGACAACAGCAGGCGCTTCATATTTTGATGATTTTCCATCTCCGGGCATCGATCACTACATGAACGGGTTTTATATTGAAAGATCATTTTTAAACGAGCTTATGGAACCCTTTAACGAGCTCAAAGAGCCTAATAAACAAGTAATGGTCCAAATGATGTTCGAGCGTGTGCACGTCCATGAATTCAGCAACGGGACACATATTGATAATATGTTCGAGGAGTATTTATATGCTCAACAAAAATATCCGCATAACCCATTAACGCTTAAATTACGTTTGTATTTGCTCAAAAAATGGCAAGAAGAGGTAGAAAATAAAGCCAGGGGTAACTTCAATTGGGCCAGCGATTTTTATAAAGCGTTTATATCCAAATATGGCAAGACAGATGCGGGCCACGAAATATTTGAAAAATTACTCGAAAGGCTCCTCTGGTCGGAAGATCCGGGGATCAGGGATGGGACGGACTGGATCATTGCTCAAAAAGAGTTTATGGGAATGGTCATTAACGATAGTGTATTGGAATGGAAAAAGGATGACAGGACAGTCATTAAGATCTTAAGGTCCAATATTTCCTGGGCACAGAAAGAAGAGATCATCCTTGGGTTTTATTATAGCCCCGATAAAGACAAAGATCTGGTAAAGGAAGCTTATAAAAGGTATTGGATCAAGAATATCCTTGATGTTGAGAGCCAAATCGGCATCGAGAGGGACATTGCCCGGCATATTTTGAGACGGATCATAAAAGCTGACGAAGGCTATGATCGCTATGACCCTGAATTTGAAGTTCTTCAGGCCCAGCATGGGGGCAGACAGTCAGACATTGTCGAGCATATCAATCATCATTTAGCCGTCCATATGACGCCATTGCCCAAGGACCAATTGGGCAATCGCCTGTATTCGATCCTTAAATTCGGTCTTTGGGAACCGGGCTCTGAAGGCAAGCCAACCTTTACCAGTGACGATCCTTTCACGATCAAGGTGAAGCACCGGTTATTGAACGGACGGCCGCAGCCAAATCTTCATTTGCGCTTATCAGTGAATGGCAACGAATGCTTTGAAGTTTCTCTTAATAATGATCCCAAGGTTCGCCGTGAGATCCAAGCACCGACCGTCCATTATGAATACGATGTCATTCACAACTTCCCCAAGGGAGACATTACCATCGAATTGGTGATACTCAATGAAGACAAGTCAGCCGAGGTGGTCCTTAAGAGATATAAATATGTTGAGATCAAGAAGATCAGGCCCAAAAGCGTTTCAAATAAGCCATTCGATTATCCTGTTGTTCCGTCCTTAGTGGATAAGCCAATAGCGCTTTTTTCCATGGAAGCCATGATGACACGTTTTGGCAGTGGTTTGATCTTGTTAGAAAAACTTGAAAAAGCGGGTGTTTTTGAACGATTGCTGGAACTTGGCTTAGTCGAGCCTGACCTTACGGATGAAAAGTTCATGAAATGGCGTGTGACATGTGAAGAAGACCTGCGGGAAATCCTTTCCAAGGTCCCTCAAATTGATGCCCAGGAGTGTGAAGTGATCGTCAAGCTCTTTAACGAGTCCAATGGACTTTCCGGAGCTATGGGCGGCGGTTTGGGCATCCTGATCGGTTCCTTCCTCAGGGCCTTGCGGTATAACGGCGCTAAATATGTGGTGCCTCTGCTCAAGTATCGCCGGGGGGTTGTTCAGACCATGAAGAACAAGAGATTTGTATTTTTCGAGGTAGATGAAAATGTATCCAATGAAGTCTTTGTTCAAGGGCTTGTCCAACTCTGGAAGGGTACCTTGATGCCTTCGACGATGAAGATGCGCAAGCTTGGCATCGCGGAAATTGCGTCAGACAAAGCGAATATCGCGGAAGCCTTGAACAATGTCAAGCAAGTCATTCTGATCGGCAAGCATGATCAGAAAAAGGATGAAAACTCCCTTCGCTCGGATTTGAAGAATTTTACAGGCAGTCGGCGCGTTCTATTTATCGAACAAACGGCCCCTGATAACAGGGAGCAAGCCCAAGATTTTGAAGTGATGGTCAATGTGATCAGGAATACCTTTAACCGGGACGGACAAACGGGCATGGTCAAAACAGTCAGCCATTTGGTTGACGCGGTCAAAACACCGGAGACCTTTATCAATAATGAACTTGATTGGGACATTCTATTGCACAGCGATGAAATTGAATCATGGAAAAAAGACAGTGAGCGTACGATCTCAGTTCCTTTATATGACAGGACAGTACAAACGACCGTAGAATTCTGGAAGCTGCACGTCGAGGGAGCTCCCCAGGATGTCATGGTGCCGCTTATCAATATCCCTGAAGGGATCGAGGACAAGCTTTATCCGGGTGAACCGAATAGTGAAGAACGTTTTGCGCAGGCTGTTTTCTATACCCGCGCGGCCATGGCTGTGCTAGATGCGATGGATGTAAAGCCGGAAATCATCCAGGTCCATGAAGCATTCCCTGCGATCTCATTTGCTGTTGATCTTTTGAAGAACGATCGGTTTAAGGATTCCTCAGCGTTAAAGAAAATCCGTGATTCACTGACAAGTGGAAAATCCCGCGTCATGGCCTTTGCGCATACCGTCGTGCCGCAGGCCTTCCCGGTTTATGATAATTTGGACATGGTCCAACGGGTGACAGGCTGGTCAAGAAAGGATTATCAGGAATATATCTCATTACGATCAGGCAAAGAAGCGTATGACCCATGGTTCTCGATCAGTAAGATCGCCGGAGCTATCGGCTGTGTCGGTCCTGAACACCAGCAGGTGATGGAAAAAGACGACAATTTCGGCAGGTTCAAAGGGAAATATTTCTATATTGAAGATTCTATTTGGACTTACTTCTGGATGCTGGACAAACAGCGCAAAAATATGGGCAAGGAGCCTTTGACCGGTGAGGAACTGTTTGAAGCTATTGAACAGAACAGGAAGAAATTATATGAGTATATGTTTAGCACGTGGGGCATAAAAATGGATGACAACCGTCCGTTGATGATGCAGGCCCGTCGTATTGCAGATTATAAGTGGATCACCTTTATCACTCAATTGGGAGGCGGCCAATTGCACGGCATAGAGTTCTTGACCGCTGATCCTGAAAAAGGCGGTTTAGGTTTTAACTTTATCGCCGCGGGAAAAGCGCATGAGACGGATGAGCTTGGCCAGGAATGGAGTTATAAAATGGCCAGTTACACGCGCGAGGACAATCCGAATATCCGTAATCGCTATCTGTTCATGATGTGGGATGTGTTTATTTCCAGCATGGCTATTCCCGGGACAAATGCTGCGGTCCAATATTCCATCACGCCATTCGAGGCGGCAGGGATGGCGGACAAGAAGTACATGATCACTGCGGCCATTGTAATTTCAAGCTATACCGGAGCCCCGATCCAGCAGGTACTCAACGCCGGTATCCAGCAGTGGGAAAAACGGACCGGTAAGAAATTCTTCGATCCCCATGATGCCAATGGGTATGTTTTTGAGCCATATACCGAACAGGCTTTCCAGGAAGCCCTCGTGGATGCCTCCGCCCGCATGTATGCGTATCGTTATTACCGTGAGGTCAAAGGTGATAAGGGGATGGTGGCCCGTCGGGTGGAAGCACTTAAAGACCCCTTGCAATACCCGAACCGTGAATGGGCTGATTTGACGGCCAGGTATTTAAGTGAAGATCCCAAAGGTGTTCTATCTATTATGGAGAATGCGGCCCGGATGCTGCCTATCGTGGATTCACGTACAGCCGCCCATAAATTTGCCGCTATTTATTCATGGATGCTGGGAGGAGAACAAGATCTTTCGACCTATAAGAAAGCAAGACCGCTCAAGGCGATCATGAGTGAATATATAGACAATCAGGGTATCTTGTCTGAAGGACATATCCGTGTTGGAGGGATTAGGCCCAGGGTTTTGGCTGATCAAATGCGTGCCAATGACGCTTTTGAGCCGTATTTTGAAGAGCTTGATCAGGAACTTAAGACCTTGCCTGAATGGATTAAACTTGAGGACATTGATCCAATTTCCGTTGAGAAGGTCCAGATCATCCTGCATTATTTAGGATATCCGCAACTGGCGGAATATTTAGGGGAATTAGCATCCAATGCCATGATGAAGGTCGTGCCTAATGGTAATAACGGCATATTTGAGAAATTCAGCGCCTTTATCAATGAGCAAGATCAAACAGTCCTCTTCGCTGGCAATGTTGCATCAATGGAACATCCCGAGCATTTGATCACCATCGTTGATTGCGTGGCACAGCTTTATTATAAAACCAGGGAACACTTATCAAACCAGGAATTAGCCGCCAAGGTAACGGATGTTGAGAATGATTTTCAAAACAAGAAGGTTTGGGCCCAAAGGGCAAGGATCTATTATTCATTTGCCCGTAATGCGGCAAGGCCTGAGCGAGGGGACGCGAATGCTTTCGGAAACCATACAGACCGCAAAGCCCTGATATTAAGGGCAAAGAAACTTGGATTTAATATCGTGTTCGAAATGCCGATGAATGATCCCGTACACTCTTTAAAACCCGTAGAGGAAGACAGTCCGTACGCGATTTTAAGCCGTTTTGCTTACGATCCGCGCAGGATCGATTGGGCCGCGTCAGGCATTAAGGGCAAGACACTTGAAGAGAGATTTGAACACTTCAGTACTGATCCTCAATTGCGTGCTAAATACTGGGATGAATATCAGAAATTCAGGTTAGATGAGCATATTTTCCAATATGCCTTTATTAAGGTTGGGCGCATCGTTTCACAGAATATTAAAGGTTATGCGGACAGAGATCTTATTAATTTTAGTAATAAATCAACTGATGAAAAGAATCTCATTTGTGAACATATCCGTGAATTGATCTTTTTTGAGCAATTCATTGATTTCAAGCAGGATGAAGAGGTTATGGACCTTGCTTTTGAGCAGAAAATGATGATGGGCACCGATATCCCTTATTTCAATACAATGGAAGGTACGACGGCATGGTTTAATCCATCGGTGTTTGAAAGGGACGAAAGCGGCCGTATCCTTGCCGCCGGAGTCGATTTTGGAAAACCATGGCAGCAGGTTTGGGGTCTTGAAAAAGAACAGCAAGGCCTGGCAAGGCCAAGCGACAAGGTCCTTCAACAGCAGCGGTTCAGGGACGAGCTTGCGGCGATCCGTCATATACTAAGAACAAAACGGTACGCGTTTACACGTCTGGACGCATTTCATTTTGGGTTCGGCAGGCCCGGGTTCAAAGAAAAAGTGGCAGATACATTTAGAAGATTAGGCGGTCTTGCCGCTCCGGAAACCTTGGGAGCCAAGAGCCCTGAATATGTGGACAGCGTGCTTTTATCTGAGGGGATGGCGCCAATCCTGACCGCGGCCGGCCCTAATCGTCCATGGCAGGACATGACGATCGATTTCCATGACCGTTTATGGAAGTTCCTGGATTATATTTTTGGTTATAACGGCGGCAAGGTGGGTATATGGATGGTGACACATCATGACTGCCAACGCATGCCGCAAGAATACGGGATGCTTTTTGCCAATGACGCTTCGGATCTAGTGAAAACTAAGTTCATGTACGCCTTAAGCGCGCTGGGATTGGCGAATTACTCGCTGTTCCAGGGAGATGAATATCTTCAAAAAGACCGTATCAACATTCCCACGAAAGCCGGTGACTGGAAGGTTTCATCACCATTTTATCTTGATGACCATGGCATGCTTGATTTTATCCGCGATTTAAACGCGGTACGCGATCAATATCCCTATCTTGGATCATTTGAAAAGGTCGTTAATTACAGAGTTATAAATGAAAACGGGAGAGATGGCATATTGTTCGAGCGTCAATCACCCGACCATACACGGGTCCTGAAGGTATTTATCGATGTTAAGACCGGGGATTATACGATCAAGGAAGAAGAATTTATCAGCGAAAAGAACGATCTGCCGCCTCCGGCAACAACACTGGCGCTGTGGCCTCATCTATTGAATGTTGAGGGGTGGAAACAGGTAAGGAATGATGAAAAGAAGAGGACAGAATTTATCAGAAAGGCTTCTCGCAGAGAGGTTGAGGTCATCCATAGGAATGGCATAGCCCGTGACGATGCTTTGAATATTTTGCATAATGGCAGGAAGATCGATCACAGGACCGGTGACATGGTCCCGCTTATCGACCCGATCGAAATTGAAATGTTGAATATTTTAGTCCGGACGGAAAATAGGGCCTATAAAGCGGCGTATCAAGGATATTATGTAGTGGCATCGGCAGGGATGGGCGTTGATCTTTGGGACAAACAAAAAGAAGAAAACATCAAGCACATGGCGCATGAACATGGCCTGGATGCCGCAGCAGAAGTGCATATTAATTATAATCTAGAAGTCCTCAAAACCGGCCATGGCATCCTGGCCATGGCGATTAAACCCACGGCATTAGATCTTAAAACATTTAATATTGATAGTTTAAAAGGCGAAAAAATTCTCGTTGTCAACGGGACAGGGGAGATCGACGGGGTCCGGTTCATAAAAGTATTATTTAATACTCGTGGCAATGGTAAGCAGACGGTGGTCTACCTGGCGGATGTGGGGGGATTATCGCACATGGCCTATTTGAACCATGAAATCTATCATCCAGACAATGCGAAGTTCCGATTATTAAGAGGGTATATTTCAAGTTCACGTGAACTTAATTGGCTCAGGGAGAGGATCGATAAGGAAAGGCTGCATGGACACAGGCACCCGGACAGCATTGTGTACCGTTCCGTGCTTGGGATCCCTGTTGTTGACAGGAAGCCGATTGATATTTATGCAGAAGCTTCGAACATTTTCTATTTATTGGGAGTGCAAGAAAGCTTTGGAAGCAAAAGATTGATCTATGTTCTTCCTGGCGATCACCTTTCAAAAGAAGAAAAACGACTGGTAGAACATTTGCAATTTATTTTAAAGGGAAGGCAAGGTGTAGAGATCGTCACCGAAGTGGAGTTCAAGGAGGCGCTTGACAGGGCAGGTGCTGAGGAATTTATACCAGAGACATTCGTAGAGGTGGATAAAAAAGAACCAGTCCCGGAGATCCAGCGGATCAATGATATTGTGGCTAGATTTGCGGCAAACCAACAAGTGGGAGACAAACAAAAACGCGGGATACTGTTGAGACTATTGAACTCAAAATTAAAAGAGGATTTTGGTATTTCGTCCATCGGCAAAGTCCGTAGGAGCAATAGGATTAGGCCGGTAAGGAAAGGTGTTCTTTTTGAGAATTACGATCCCTTGATCTCTTATTTATTTGATAACGATAAACAGCGTGCCGCGATCATCGAGGGGATTTTCGATATTTGGTCCAAGCATAAACCTAAAGGAGCTAAGAGCCAATTTACAACCAACCCTCTGGGAGGCCGTCTCATTAACAATAGCAGGGTGGCATCGTTCGGGGACAGTCTTGTTTTAATGTGGCAAACCCCGGATTCATTCTATAAACCGTATGAAAGCAGGCATGAGAAGCCGCTTAAAGGATGGGAAGCATTTCCACAAGAGAAAGCAACGGTGGATGATGCGATGGTAGAGGCGTGGAAATATATCGATGCATCCTTAAAAGAAGCACATGATCTTGGGAAGCAGGAGGATGTGGACCATTATGCGGCAGTTGATAAACTTTATAGATTGGCAACGATCGTAGGTATTGATACCAAAGATCCTCTGTTGATGTGTGATTTGGATAATCAGATCGCCCGTGTTATCCATATTGGCCGTAATCGATTGGTGATCTATATTCCAATGGCGTACATACGCAAAGCCACACCGAAACAATTAGCTGATTGGATATATCTTGGGATCGGTGATTGGCTTTTAACGATTCACCGGTTTTCTAAAGAAGCTGATTCGGATAAACCGTTTCTTGATAGATCCTTTAGAAGCAAGCAGCTTCATGAGGACGTAGATATTAACAGGCGTTTGGGGAATGCATCTAACCGGTTCATGGGTGTTGGCTTGCCTAAACATGATCGTTTTGGGGTAAATGCCGGGCAGATTCAGGAAGAAATCTTGATATTGGCCAAGGTCTCTGAGATCGAAAGAGGCACGCAATTAAATCAGCTTTATAAGAAGTATGCGCAAGTCCAAAAGGAGTATGACGATTATTTTGCCACCTACCGTAAAGGCCACGGATCGGATGCAAATCAGGTCGATGGCAGTCTGCTTGCGGATGATTTAAGGAAGACTTTTTTGCTTTTCGAAGGGCTAGGCTTCTCCCGTCTGGCCATCCAGATCATGAAAAAATATATCAATGTCCAGATACATGTGGTGGCTTTGAATGAAGGGATACAGCCGGTGGGCAATTTGATAGACCATTTGTACCTGTTTACCTATCGTCACGAGCCTGAAGAAGCTTTAAAAGCCTTAAAACAACTTTTGTGGGGAACAGATTATCCGGTGATCTTCAATTCCCGGATGACGGTGACCAATATCCGAACACCTCCGGAAGATATCAATGGTAAGGTCGTTCCCTTATCTCAATTCCTGGTATGGCATAGTCATTACATGACATCAGTCAATGAGGTCAATGGTTTTATTGAAGAATATTTGAGGGTAATGGCACATCATAATAATACCTTCAGCTCGATCAATGCTAATAAGCCGGAGAGATTGGCAATCATTGAAAAATTCAAGGAAGATGTTGCTAGGGAGATCCAAGGTTGGAGAAAAAGTTGTATTGAAGACCAAACCTATCGTTGGGACGAGTTCAAAGGCTATATGGTGGCTGGTACCGGGATCAAAGGCTTAAAAGGAGCGATCAATCAACTGCATACAGAAAATCCCGATTCGATCATCGTTTCACCTCTGGTGGCCACCGCCCCGGGAGAATTGCGGCGGTCGATTGGCAGAAGAAGATTTGAGGAATTTAATGATAGAGGAGAATTGGAATTTGTCCATAACATAGGCGGGGCGCTTGCTGGTTTAGGGGTCAGGGCTTTCTTTAGATCTGTCCTGGACCCGTGGCCCAAATCCGGTAAACAAAAGCGTGTACTTTTGGTCTTTGATTCTCCTGAAGGGGTAGATATTTTTAAAAAGAAAAAGTCGGATTATCTGGATAGGTGTCCATCAATTTTGATACTTCCGGCTTCAAGAGAAGCACTTGCAGTAAAAAGCGTTGAAGAACTGAAGCTGGTCTTAGCACCGCGCATGACAACGACAGATGATAAAGAACTGACCCAAGCGGCAGAAAATCTCCATGGACTCCTGCAAAAGAAATTTGACCACACCATAGTAAGCAATGACCCTGAAGGCAAGGATATTTATCTACAACTTAGTTCTATTATATTCCCAGCGGTGGTCCCGCTGATTGGCATTGAGGATACGATCACCAAACCTGCACCAATTTCTCCTAATACACAAGAGAGGGAAGCGGTGGATACCTATATACGTCAATCAGGGCGGGCCGGGAGAACTAGTTATAAATTTGACGAGAATAATCAACTTGAGAATATCGAGAAATTTGGTTTGCAATTGAGTGATGAAGAATTCCAGATAGCAAAGAGATTTATAATGGGAGCGAAATGCCAGGATTTAATACCGTTAATCGACCGGATCATCTTTACAACTGACTGGATAGATACCGAGGGGCAGATCGCCTCGGTCAACGGGAAAGATTTATTCATCCATTTCTTTAACATTTATAAGATTATTCAACTTCAACAAGGGAACGATCTCAACCTGATGGATGATTATTTCAAGTTTATGTCTCAATGGGTCATTGGTGCGCATGAATTTTTCCATCTAAAATTCCCGGGCCTTTCAGAACCGCAGACCAGAGATCTTACCTTGGAATTGTCCGCTTCTAATATAAATGGACTATTGATGCTTGTTGTAGACCGGGTCATTAAATCACCCAAGATCGGGCTTGAGGTTGAACCGAGCTTTAGAAAACCTTTGCAACACGCGATCGATGTCCATGAGTGGAGGAATGTGGAAACTGATTTAGATAAAGAGATGGTTTTTAAGGGCCGCCCCAATGCGATACATCGAGTTATTTTTGGAGCACTTCGTCGGGT
The DNA here is from genome assembly GCA_964487685.1 of uncultured Planctomycetales bacterium. Taxonomy (GTDB): domain Bacteria; phylum Omnitrophota; class Gorgyraeia; order Zapsychrales; family Fredricksoniimonadaceae; genus JABDGZ01. Next base: position 11,410 of record CAZASA010000026.1, on the reverse strand, counting down.
TGAGGATTATACCGTTACAGATGAAGACAGGTATTGCAGTCCACAGGACGTAGATGCACAGAAGGCACATTTCAAGGCGATTGCAACACAATGGAAGGCATTATTTAATGCCATGAAAACAAATGATAGCTTCAAGAATGTCGCTGAAATCCAGAATGTCCTTTCCGGGGCTGTGTGGGTCATTGAATTAGAAAGGAATGTTGAGCGTCAAGGGTTGATAGGGAAAATTGTCAGGGATACCAGTGGCCAAGATAGGCATCTAAGCGCAATAGGTGCGGCAGAAATAATGATACAGAAGTTTTATAAGATTATACCGAGTATGCCGCCAGCTGGGCAGTCTGTAGCCAAAGATTTTCTGCCTATCCTCAAGGATATTTACAGTGACCTAAAAGACCCGCATTCGCTTGACCAGTTCAGGACTACCGAGCAGGGCCAGGGGCCCAAACAGGATGTAATCTTGTTGCTTTATGAATTGACGATATTCAAGCTTTTATTATGTTACTCAAAATATAATATACGTGGCATTGTCCTTTTGAGCGGTAATTTGACAGGGCATCTTTTGATCTTTGCCCGTGCACTGGGGATCATGACCCTCACAGGCGCTTCTCTCGATGGTATCTCTGCCCGGGGGGCGCCGTATTATATTTTAAAGGGCAATGAACAAGCGATATTGTCATCGGAAGAAGGGAAATTGATCGTTAACCCTAAACCGGATACGATCAGAGAATACCGGCAAAAGGCTGAAAATTTGGAAAGGATCAAGGTGCTGGCAGAAGAGAACATCGGCAAGCCCGGACAAACGAAAGACGGCCTAATTGTTCCATTGTCGGTTAACCTGGATGATGTAGACACAAATCCGTTGCTGGCAGCGGCAAATTTGATCGGCCGTGCCAATCTGGATGGGGTAGGATTATTACGTATGGAATTTTTGATCGTAAAGCGTGCGATGGGGGATCTCTTTGGAGATAAAGAAAGGTCCGCCAGGAATGTTGAAAATAGTCTGTTTGAGATTTTTGTCAGTATTAATGAAGCGGCTTTGCGTTACCAGCAGCAATGGGGAGATGCTTTCAAAAGGAAGAAAATAACCATCCGCCTGCCAGACAGGGATAAAGGAGGGGTCAAATTTCCTGTCAAGGATGAAAAGAAATACACGGAACTCGAGGGTACAGAATGGTTGTTAACGAGCCCCTTGGGCAAGCAATATTTACGGGCATCATTGGAATTGATCGCTCGGGCGCAAAAACGTTTCAAGGAGCATCTGGATAATACCCAACAAGTTTCCCTCATTGATGTCATTGTGAATTCTCCCAAGCTCGATACATCAGAACAAGTGGAAGCTATTGAGAAGGAAAAGGCAGAAGTTCGTGCGGCATTTGATGTGCCTGTACTTGAGAACAGCGGTCTGTTCAGCGAATCAAAACTGGCCTGCGAGGACAATGCGGATGTTTTAATACAAGCAATGGGGAAGAATAAAGTTAAGCAGGATAATATTGGTAGCAATGATGCAACCCAAGAAGCAGCGCATTCCGGTGATCGCGAAACAGGGGCTGATACCCAAAAGACTTTGTTTGTCAAAAAAGCCATGGGATGGTTTGAAAGTAAGTTGGAAGTCAATAAGCGCAACCAGATCCCGACCTGTGTTTGCGGGGAGCTGGCCAATTATGTGGAAATGGCGCTTTGGGCAATTTATCAACGTTCACTGGGACGGGATATTATCCTAAGTCTTAACGTCCATCAAGCAGTATGGTTGAAATATATCATTTCACAATTTACCGTGGAAGACGCCAAAACAGCTTATCAGCAGGCCAACTGGCCGCATGCCAGTAATAAAGCCATCAGCCAGGTCTATACCCAGGCAGCCCAACGTATTCTTAATCCCGAGCAATATGCGAATATCTTACAACGGGAAGAGAATATGGCCCATTCTAAAATGGGAGCTAAAGTACGCTTGTCCCAGAAGGTCATTTTGATGAGCCCTCCGAGAGGTCGTTATTATTCCCGGCCTTCTGAATTTGCACCAAGACAAGCGCGGAAGGAAGATGAAAAATATCAAAACTTGATCAGGGCCAGTTATAAATTTTTAGAAGATAATGGATTGACTACTCATGCCCAATTCCTTTCAGAGTTCGTGACACCGGTTGGACTGGAAAGTACTAAGAAAGGCCCCCACACAAGATTGTTATACAGCGACTATGGCAGGGGCATGTATTATCCAATCCATGCAGGACGTAAGAGACTGGCAGCATATGTCACATTGCCACTATTGGAGGAATTAGATGCTGATAATGAGGAAGACGTGCGTTTTCTGGCGGCGATAATGAATCAGACAGGACGTTTTCTGACGGCATTCAAGGAAGCCGAAGACACACATATGTCGCCGGAGAAAATGGCAGAATTGCTTGACCGTTACAGACCAATGTTCATGAACAAGCAGGAAAGGGATATTTTTAATAGTAAAGAAATCATGTCTCGTTTAAGCCAATTAGCCTTAAAGGATCAAGACGAATTAAAAGATAATAGATTCCCCGAAGAATATGCGGACTTAAGGAACCAATATAGAGAATTCCTAAATCAATTAGCGCTTGCTAATGATCAGAGTAGAGTTGAGGAAGTCCGAATGGCCCAAGAAGCCAGTGCTTTAGCTGTCAGTTTTGGTCAATTAGGGGATATGGCCCAGATGTTGGGGTTAAAGCAGCAAGCCGGCAAATTGTTTGAAAGGCACATTGAATTGGTCAAAATTGCCATGGGCATGACGGAATCAGTAGGGGCCGCAATACAGATGCAAGAAGGCCTTGTTCATTTTACGTTGCGTCAAAGAATGTTCGCGCAATTCCGTGATGAAATGATCACCCTATTCTTAGGAGATGGTTTTCCAAGAATTATGAATAATCTTGTTTGGCAAAGAGAATGGAAAGAGCATCTTGCCAGGAATTATTTAGCAATTAAGAATGAGATCTTTTATTTACTGCATTCAAATATGACCATGGGAGATGTAGAGTATCGCCAATTAGTTAAGAAAGAGTTGGCATTCGCTAATGTGGTTGTTGTTGAATTTGAGGCTAGTTTTCTACGACCAGATTCTGGTGATAACAATCCTGGCCCAATGCGAGACCCGCACCGGGAAAAACCGGGCAATACATTACCTAAGGGGAAGAAAAAGAAAGAAATTGCGATCCGGGCACAGATCGCACGATTTTTGCCTGTAAGGGATGCAGACAAGAAATATATTGAACATACCTTGGAAAAAGCTGCGGGCTTATCCGCCAGAGATCAGGAAATCGTCAGAAATCTTAAGGAAATGGCCTTTATTGAGACCCGTGCCGGGCCAAGTAATGATATATATGGTGTTGTCCGCAAGAACGCCGCAGGTCAATGGGTGCTTTATTTAGACAGTTCCCTGCTCGATCCCCGCAATGGTACTCAATTACTGCTCACACTGATCCATGAAGCCGGCGCCATCCAAGGCCGTGCCGATCAAGAAAATGAGGATTTTGCCAGGAATGTTGTTTTTGCTGGCGTGATCATCCGTATTGCTGATGCCCCCAATTTTGAATCCGCGCGTCCTTTGATCAGCGATCTTAACGATAACTTACCCAAAGACTATGATCCGCTTTTGGCATGTCATCTTTATAGCGCGTTTCATGATTTTTCAAATCATTCAGTGGGTGACGATGTGGCCATGTTGGTAAATGGCCAGGTCAAAGATTCCAAGGACATCGAGACAAAGATGGTCAGACTTATTGACCGTTTGGGTGAGTTTAAGCCAAAAGAAGCTTTAAATGACAACATTATCGGTTTATTTGTTCTGGCTTTGGCCGGTAATGAAATTTTACGTAAAGTTGCAGTCAGGGCCCTGGGCAATGTCAGGGATTCTCTAATATTCCCGATTGATCAAATGTTGGCAGATGTTGTTAAGGATCGGGATGAAAGATTATTAGTTGCGGTATTGGCCGTTAGGGCCCTTGGAGAACGTCATGCCCTATCCAGGCTCAAAAAGGCTTTAAAAGCGGTTCAAGATGATGTGGTGTGCGCCGCGATCCTTCGTGAGATGGGCCCCTTGATGAGAAAATCTCAAGGGAGACAAGTCTTCCCGTTTGTCTTTGCTACGAATACAAGAGTGGTTTTAGCCGCATTAGATTGCCTGCGCGCCATGGAACATTGTGCCGGCATCCTTGTTTCGGCATCCTTGATCGGATCGCAGGATCAGCGGATAGCCGAAGCTGCTCAAAAAACATTCCAAATTTTGGTGGATATAGTCGTCGCCAGAAAAACAAAGCAAGCCAGGCATCATTTTGATATTAAAGGGATGAATGAAGCGATCAATGCTTATCCTGATGTCGCGGTCGGATTCAGGAAAATACGCGCAATGGGCGTCAATCTTTTGGAATATTTGCTTAAAGCCGTAACACCTCAGCCATCTCAAGAAGATAAGCTAACGGTCCCGCTGGCAGTACATCATACAGACAAGCCATGGAACTGGGAATTTGGCTTAAATACTCCGGAAGTCCAAAGGATCCTTGTTGAAGCATTGGGATATTCATATTCTGAAGCTGTAGGGTTTACCGATCGCGTTGAATTCCACGAAAAAATAGCCAACGAAGAATTGGCCCAAAAAAAGCAGGCAGAAGAATTCCGTAGAGAAAAGTTAGAGCAGCAAGTAGAAACCTTAAGACAAGCCGGCTGCAGCCAGGCGTATCTTGATCAGTTTAGGAAAAGTTCGATTAGCGACCGTCAAAGCATTTTCGAGAGGGCCACGGAACAATTTGACCCAAGATTCCATGAATCTTCATTGGAATTCCTGCTCTTTGCCATCTCCATGTACCAATCATCGGGACAAGGCAATAAGGTAGTTGCAATTCGCAAAAAAGATCAACCCCAGGCAAAACAATGTGTCACGGACATGCTAGCTCAAAGACAAGCGCATCTTGCTTTATTGGAACAGCAACTTGCTGTAATAGGCCCTAAGGACGTGATTTTACGTGATAATTTATTAGCAGATAGGGTCAGAGCGGAAGCATTCTTTGATGAATTACAAGCAAGGAACGAACAATATCCTGCTGTTGCTGAACTGAGACTTTGGGCTGAGTCCTTGCGCAGGAAGATAGGATATGTAAATAAGAGGTGGAATAATCTTAAAGGTTCATCAAATGATGAAAGAGCAGCTCGATATAGTGAGCTTCTTGAAATGTATGTGATATTTACTAAATTTACAGATGAATCTTTTAATGAATCTTCTTTATTATTTGTCCAACGAAGGTCTATCATCCATGCATTCAGGACCCTTGTCAATCATCTCGCCATGGTCCAGCTGACGGATAATCCCAGCCCTGAAAGAATAAAATATATCGATACGGCCATTGCCAAGATCCAAAGAATGGCCCAGAACTTCAGGCAATTTGAGAAGATCGATTGCCGTCTAGCCAAGGACGCAAGCCCATTTGTCGATTTTGAAACATCGAAGTTTTTTGAGGGCTTCCTAGGCACAGCCCTGGGCATCCAAGCGTCGTATCCTTTGTGGAGCGAAATTTATCCGCACAAGTCGCCCAATGAGATCGCCACTAAAATCGCACCTCTTTATGAAGAGACCGGCTACGGTGCGTGGGTATATTTAAAGTTTATTTGGCAGCAGGGAAGAATCAACTTCAAAAATTTGTGCAAGGTCGTAGAAATTTTTATAGCTTCACGTTTGTTTACCATCAGCATGATTTATATTTCCCTCATGTTGGATTTCATGCCTCATTCCAATATCGGAGCACATAGATATTTTGTATCTTTGATAATCATAAATATTATTTTCGGAGTTAGTTTGCACGGGCATGATCAGAAAGCCAAACAGTTATTATACAGATATGCAGCAGAATTTTTATTCAATCTGGTTGCAGTGGCAGTATTTGGGGCGGGGCTTTTCTTTTTACCCTTATGGCTATGGTTAGTGACCGTATTCCCTGTCTTTTTCATCATATCTTTGACCTGCGCTACAGCGATGCATCAGTATTGGAATACCGTCATGCCGTCCCGGTATCGCGCAACATTCCAAGGTGATAACAAAGAGACCGTTTTCGTGGAACAAATCCAGAATATTTTCGGCTACAAATTCCGTGAACAGATTTTCTTGACTGAATTGTTGACCATGGACGGTCAACATGTGGGGAAAAAAGAATTCGTCGATGTTGCTGGGGAATATGTGTTCAAGTTCCTGACATGGGAGTTTATTTCCAGAACTGCCAGCCGCAGCAATTCTATCGGGTTGCTTAATGAATTTAAGAATGTGGCAGAAATGCAAAGAGAAAGGATCGTAACTGATAAGAATGGCGAGGATAGTGTATATCTGCTCTACGTAAATTCGATGGTCAAAGGCTACGGATATGGTCCAAGAAAATTAGTAGCTTCCCTTTTAGGGGCAATCTTCCTGGATGCTGAGAATCCAAGACAGGCGTTGATTTTACTTAGAAAACATTTGAACAGTTATTTTGATAGGATCGCCTCATCCATGCAACTTATACCAGCACCAGCAGTTCAAAACAGAACACAGTTAGATGCCGACCCACTTGCCGACCTGGAAATAAAGAAGGATTATGCCAGGGATATATTGCGTATCACAACCCTGACAAATAGGACTAATGGTGTAAAAAGTACCATGCAAGATATGGCAATCGAATTCCGGTCAGGAGAGCAATGGGGACGCGATGTAAAGTACAACGCTTTATTAGGGGATGCTTTAATAGATTTGATCGTGGTATTGGCATCATGGAGAACTTTTGGTCAGCGGGAAAGCGATGGGTCGATCCTGAAATATCCAAGAAGATTACACGGTGTCATTGCTAGCGATGAGATGCTCAGGAATATATCAAAGTCCTTGACCGGGATGGGAGGCAATAAATCTGCGGCCAGCTTTTTTGAAGCCTTGGTGAAATATATGTATAGCATTAATAAAGGTCTAGAAGGGGATGGTTTTCAAAGAGCCTTTGAGTTTGTATTTAATTCCCTAAAAGAATACCACGACAAGACCTCGGCGGAAGGAGAAATAAATGATTTCGTCCAAAATGCACATGCAGGTATACAGGCTTCATATCCTCTTTGGCAGGAGATTTATCCTGACATGTCACCCGCCAAGATCGCTGTCACCATCGCGCCTTTATATGAAGAGACCGGTTTTATCGGTGCATTGGCCTATTTAAAACATGTTGAGCATCAGAGAAAGTTGGGCTTTATAGACCTGTGCATGGTTTTTTTAATGATTTCGGCTTCGAGATCGTTGATCATATTCTATTATTTTTGTGTCAGCGGGGTTCTCCTGACGCATCCTATAGATAGCAGCTTATTGGTTCATGTTTTACCTTTGTCTGTAATTTATATTATGCATGTTTGGGCGGGTCTTGCCCTGCATGGTGATTCCGAAACAGACCGACAGTTCAAATGGAGGCTAAGTGCGGGGATTATTTTTGACGCTGTTGCCGCGTCTGTATTTGGATTTGGCCTGTTGTTCCTGCACGGCACATGGTGGTTAGGCTATGCGGTCCCTGTTTCTCTGGGCTTATCGATCTTGGCACATACGGCCTGGAATATGGCCACAAAACCTGACCTGCACATGACAATATCCGGGGCCCGGATGAAAACCCGTGAGTTTGTATTCAAAGAGGGGACATTAATATTAGAGAAAGTCATCGATCCTCAAACTCAAATTGTTTGGGAAACCTATCAATATGATGTCGGCAACCAGCTTCAAACGGTTTCATTGCTCAATCCCAAGACCTACCAGCTTATCAAGCTGGTGTTCAGTAAACAGAGATATGCCGCTATCCAGGCTTTAGATGGGTTTGGATATATTGACGTCGGAAAGTTCTTTTATCTCGATTCACCTATGTCGGCCGCTCTTTTGGACATAAGCATCATTAATGATAATTTTAAAGGGCGCTACATTACCCAAACAGTCATGCAATGGCTGGCCCTGAAAGCAGACAGGGAGAATAAGACTTTTGAGATCAATGGGATCACCAATCCCCGGATCGAGCATATTGCCTGGCAGTTGTTTATATTTAATACAGTGGAAGTCAGGAACGGAGGGCTTCCCATACCTTTAGCCAGCCAGGCAAAGCAAGACGAATTTTCCAGACGATCGATCGCCTATAAGGTATATAAGGACCATAGAAAGATCGGTAACTTGACCGTCACGGCTGGGCATTATTTCAGTGATGTCAAATTACCCGCTGAATATAATTTTGGGACGCACAACAACCATCCGGTGGTCAGGGATGCGGACCGTCAACCGATGGAATTGCATTATGTTGAACCTCTGCATTGGCATGGGAAGCCGGATGTGGAAAGGATCATCCATGATCAGGACAAGATGCTTGCGCAATCGCATTTAGATCAGGAAGGCAGGTCCGGCACATTTAATATATGGGGCAAAATCAAACGGATAGGCCGTTGGTTCAATAACTTATTTCCGGACAAGAAATTGGTAAAAGAACAATTACTTAATTGCGTCACTGATCTTATAGGCTCGGATACGATCAAGGCATTGCAGGATGCGCTTTGGCAGGCAGGGGAGGGCACAGGTTTTATGGCCATCAATGATGAGGGCCAAATGAAGTTATTGTTCGACATTGAGATCGTGATGAGCATTTTACGGGAAAAAAAGCCGGATGTTTTAGAGAATATTTACGTCGTCCCCGTAGTCATCAATGGTGTCAGGTATTTGCATGCGATCAGCAAGGAAGAAGGGATGACAACGCCCGGCGCCAAACCTTTGGCCCAAGTTTCAGGTGATGACGATATCGGCTGGATCGGGGCCCTTCCGGAAGTGCCCAACGCGCTATCAATACCTAAAGCGGTTTTCTGGACAAATGACGGCCACGCACAGGTAAGCCCTGTGTACGAACAAGAGATCCGTATACTTTTACGGGAAAAGAACACGGAAGGGAAGCTTGAGCCCGGCAAACCAAGGCAGATAGCAAATCCCAAATCCGTCCAAGCCTTGGTCCACCAAAACAGGGTTGTCAGTGACTTCACCCTTTCAAAGGTGGATCTGGGCGAGGATCTGCATTTGTACCATTCTCTCTCTGACCTTTCGATCTACGGCTACGCGGTGATCTCTTTATCCGTGAAACATCCCGGCATGGCCCATCTGGTTATTTATACCACACGGGCATTTGTTGAATGCATAGGCAATGAAGAATTGGAGACGCTGGTTGATAAGACACAGAAGATGCTTTTGGATGATAATACATTCGGCAATATCCACGCTTTTGGGGAGAGAAATGAGCCTCAAGCGGAGCCGGTCCAGCCGCCAGCGGAGGCGCCCCTTAAATCTCCGGACCAAAAACCAATTCAACCTGCCGGGAAAAAACCGCTTCTTGACATAGCGCATACGAATTTTTATCCAGTTCTTCCTCCTCAACCAATGGCCCCACGGATTAAACCGGTCCAGGAGGAACATACAGGACCATCCAGGATCGAGATCAGGAATATTAGAGCGGATGATTGGACAGTTGGTACGAAAAAAGGCAGGAGCATTAATTTCATTTATACATTGAACGATGAGGTACAGATCGGAACGTTATATTCTGAATTTAAGGATATGAGATATGCGGTATTTGACCATGGGACTGACCATATCCAGGTATTGCAGTTGTTTGCCAGAGATGCCAAATTGGGACCGATGGTCAAAGCTGAACTTAAAAAACAGGTTTGGCAAAACCTGCCGCAAGATTTGAGGTTTATATTTTTATCAACCCCCATGGCCTGCGGCAGTAAGGGCATTTATTTGAGCGACGGCAGTGTTGATCCGGTGGTTAGGGACGGCGTAAGGCCGGGGATCTTCAGAGGGAAGAGAAGAAGGTTTTATGAAATTTATCGTTACGGTCTGCCTGTTGAGGTTTATGCCGCGATCCAGCAAGAGCCCTTGCTTGAAAGTTTGCTTAACGCGGATGATGTCATCATTGTCACGCCCGGTTCAGAACTGAGGGACGATGCGCCCCCGTATTTATGGCAAGACCCGCGGGATAGTAAACGTGTTGTGGTCTCCTGGTTAGAGAAAGGGATGACCTATCTGCCTTATGGATTATTGTTCTATCCTTCAGATGCCAAAAAGGCCATCTATTTTGAGCAGGGCAATAAGGCCCGGCAGAAAAGAGGGAAGAAGGAAGATATAGAATTAGCCGACAAGATCGCGTCCGGAGTGATCAGCGCCAGCCAAACTAAGCCCGCGAAAGTAATCCCTAAAGATAAAGCCAAGCCTGTTTTTCAAGGCAGCTTATTGCAACAAGGAGAGATCAAAGGCCGTATCGTCAGCGGTTTATCTAAAGAATATATCCAACAACTTCAGGAAATATTTGACCTGTATGAATCATGGGAATTGTTGGGATTGGAGTATATCAAGATATGGACGGATTTGCCTAATAAGGTTTTGGCCGGGATTGACAACAGCACTCTTAATATTAGTGAAGCCACGTTTGGTGATCCCGCGATTCTTAAGCATGTGATTGACCATGAAATATGGGAAGCGAAGATCAGGCTGCTCGAGGGCAATCTTGGGGTGCGCCAGTTGGTTTCGATCTACAGGAGCGTTATGCATTTCATGAATGCCCCTGATCAAGAACAGGCAGAGATCTTGTCAGCCCTTACTCCTGAGAATGGCTGGGTGATCTATTTATATAACTTAGCAAGGGCAGTAAGATCGACAGGTGAAAAGGAGAGTGTGATCCTGGCTAATTTGATCGGGATGTTTTATACGGAAGAAGGTTTAGCCAAGCAATTTGAACGCGAACTGGAGGGTCTTGATAAATTTTTGGGCAGGACTAAGTCCACCAGAAAAGAGATCGATAAGGAAAGCATGCGACAATTAGGGGATCGGATCAGATCCTTGGTCAAGGTCCTGGACGATTCAGTCCTTTACTTGGGGGTCGTTGAATCTGTATGGAAGGAAATGAGTTTGGAGGAGATACTGGCTTTTTGCAGTCAATGGAAGTCGATCAAAGGAAGGAAAGTTATTAGGGTTGTTTTGTTTGATCGTCTGAGCCAAGCCTTGAACAAAAGGGACGATATCCCGCATTACATTTTAGCGGATGGGCTTACGCTGATGATGAGAACATTAATGGCCTTGATCCAAATTTCTGAGAGTGCTTTTGTGGACAGATTGGCCCGTGAGCTTAGCGTCAGTCAAGCGTATGCCCTTTGGGCCCCAGGCGGCAAGGATGAGCCTAGGAACATTGATACGCTTAAAGCCCAAACCAAGGAGGTGATCAAGCGTTTGATGGCAGAGTACAATTTTACTGAAACGACTTTTTATATCTGGTCACTGACACGCAAAGCCCCCAGGCTGGTCCTTGCCAGGATTGAAAATCTCAATTCAGGCCGCAACCTTGCCAACAGCCATATTGTGAGTAACAAAGAAGGGAAAGATGAAAAA